>CAMLEQ010000102.1 GCA_946479015.1 uncultured Gemmatimonadota bacterium
GGCGCTCGCGCGCGAGGGGCGCATGGACGGCTATCTCTCCTCCGCGCAGGACGACTTCCTCACCGGCTACGCCCTCGGCACCCCGCCCGACGCCGCGGGGCACTCGGTCCCCGCGCTCGTGAACATCCTCGACGCGGTGGCGCCGCCGGCGCCGCTGGTTCGCGAGTGGTTCGTGACGCGCTACGGTCCCGGCCGCGCGGTCACGCCGTACGACCTCGTCCGCCGCGTGCTCGATGCGCCGCTCGACTCCGCCGGCGCATCGCTGGTGGACCTCGTGGCGCCGGTGCTGCGGGCCCGCGATGCGGCGCTGGCGGCGGTGGCCGGCGGGCGCTGCCGCTCCGGCGCGCTCGAGGATGCGCGCACCACCCGGGCCCGCCGCGACCTGGTGGTACTCGCGGCGAGCGCGCGCGCGGCGGGAATCATGCGCGTGCGCGGCACCGTGCTCGCGATCGACGAGGCGCGCCGGTGGCTCGCCGTGGCGCCGTACTCCGCGGCCGAGCCGTTCGTGCTCGCGGGCGGGCTGGCCGCCTCCGGACAGGTGGCGCTCGCCGAGCGCGCGATCGCGCTGGACTCCGTCTCCGAGACCATCCCCGCGCCCACCGATCCGCGCTGCGAGGTGCGGGACGCGGGACGCGGGGCGCCGGGCGCGTAAGGGACTCGGGATTCGGGAATCGGGAATCGCTCGCGCAGAGGTGGCGCCGGCCCGCCTGACTGCGCACCTTACTCAATCCCGCGCCCCGCGTCCCGCGTCCCGAATCCCGAGTCCCGAATCCCGAGTCCCGTGTCCGCCCCCCCCACCCGCCCCGCCCCGCGCTTCGAGCAGCAGATCGAGATCGAGACGCCGGAGCAGGTCGCCTTCTCGTACACCGTCGCCGGCGTCGGCTCGCGCGCGATGGCCGCGCTCATCGACCACGCCCTCATCACGCTGGCGATCGTCGCGCTCTGGTCCGTCCTCGCGCTGCTCGCGCGCGCGGCGGGGGGCGCGGCCGCGCAGGGCTCGGAGAGGAGCTCCGGCGGCTGGGCCGTGGCCGTCGTGATCCTCGTGGCGTTCGCGATCCAGTGGGGATACTTCGTGCTGTTCGAGGCGCTGTGGGACGGGCAGACGCCGGGGAAGCGGAAGATGAAGCTCCGCGTGGTGCAGGACGGCGGCTACTCGGTGTCGTTCGCGGCGTCCGCCACCCGCAACCTGGCGCGCATCGTGGACATGCAGCCGGGCTTCTTCTATGCCGTGGGAGTGGCGAGCGCGGCGCTCAGCCGCTCGGGGAAGCGGCTGGGCGACATGGTGGCGGGGACGTTCGTGGTGCAGGAGCAGCTGGTGACGCTGGCGCGCCCCGACACGAACGCGCGCGCGCGGGAGGAGGCCGCGCCGGTGGTGACGGCCGCGCTCACGCGGGAGGAGTACGAGCTGCTCGAGCGCTTC
Organism: uncultured Gemmatimonadota bacterium; assembly: GCA_946479015.1. Next base: position 1,421 of record CAMLEQ010000102.1, read on the forward strand.
CTCGCGCGCCGCGCCACGCTCGACGCCGACCGGCGGCGCGCGATCGCGGAGCAGCTCGCGGAGCGCTTCGCGCCGCACTTCCCCGACCGGAACGGGCAGCCGCTCTTCCTGCTCATGCGGCTCTACGAGGGGGAGAAGGCGGCGCGCGAGCGCGGCGTGGCGGCGCGGGGGGCCACGGGCGCCGCGCGCGAGCACAACGCCCTCGTCGCCCGGAGCGCCGCGCGCTGGAGCGCGTTCGCCGCCGCCATCGTCGAAGCGCAGCGGCGCGGGCTCCGCTCGATGCCCGAGCGCGAGGTGAGCGAGCTGGCCGCGCAGTATCGTGAGGTGGCCACCGACCTCGCGCGCCTGCGCACCGCCACCCGGGGGCGCGACGATGACGCGCTCTTCTACGTGAGCCGCCTCGTGGGCGCGGGGCACAACCTGCTCTACCGGCAGCGCTCGCTCGCCATGCGGACCGCGCTGCACTACCTGTTCGCCACGGTGCCGCGCGAGATCCGGCGCTCGGCCGGATACATCCTGCTCGCGGCACTCCTCTTCTTCGCGCCGGTGGGGATCACCTACCACGCGGTGCTGCGGCATCCCGCGCTGGCCGAGGAGATCCTCGGGCCGGGGATGGTGGATCGCGCGAACGAGGGGGTGGCCCGGGCGAAGCAGCACGAGCGCACGTACGTGCCGGTGAAGGACTTCATGCGCCCCGTGATGGCCAGCACGATCATCGCGAACAACATCCAGGTCACCTACGCGGTGTTCGCGATGGGGATCACCGCCGGACTCGTGACCCTGATGATGCTGGTGTTCAACGGCGTGAGCATCGGCGCCGGGCTCGGCCTCTACGCCAGCAAGGGCATCTTCGCCCAGATCGGCGAGTTCGTGCTCCCGCACAGCACCTTCGAGCTGAGCGCGATCTGCATCGCCGGCGGCGGAGGGTTCCTGCTCGCGGCGGCGCTGCTCGTCCCGGGTGCGCGCACGCGCCGGGAGGCGCTCGTGGTGAACGGGCGGCGCGCGATCCGCCTCATGGCCGCGTGCACGATGCTGCTCGTCTGCGCCGGCACGATCGAGGGGCTCATCTCCCCGCGCACCGATCTGCCGCTCTGGGTGAAGTTCGTGGTCGCCGGCGCGAGCGCCACGGCGCTCATCGCGTACATCTCCCTCGGCGGACGGGGTGCCGTCGAGGGCGAGCTCCACGCCGAAGAGTTCGCGTACGGCGAGGCTACAGCGTCGAGCGCGCCTTGATCTCGAGGTAGCGGTTGATCACCGCCGCGGTCATGCGCCGCGGCGACACGTCCAGCACCTCCACGCCGGATCGCCGCATCCGGAGCAGCGCCTCCTCGCGCGCGAGCACCAGCTCCTCGGCCGCCGCGCTCTCGAACAGCCGGGTGGTGGACGCATCGCGCGCCGGCATCGCGGCCTCCATGAGCTGGTCGTTGCGCAGCGCCACCACGAGCAGCAGGTGCCGCGACGCGCTCCGCGCGGTGTGCGCGAGCAGGGCGTGCGATGCGCGCGGATCGATGACGTCGGTGAACAGGACGATGAGCGAGCGCTTGCGGTGGCGCTCGGCGAGCACCCGGAAGGCGGCGGCGTAGTCGGGCTCGGCCATCGTCGCCGCGGCCGGGATCAACGACTGGCGCACGCGCTCCAGCGCCTCGCGGCCGCGCGCGGCGGGGACGAAGGCGCGCACCTCGTCGTCGAACAGCAGCAGCCCCACCTGATCGCGCGACTGCACCACCACATCGGCGAGGAGGGTGGCGGCGGAGAGCGCGTACTCGAAGCGGGGGATGCCGGCCGCGAGCTGCGTCATCATCCGGCCGGCGTCGATGGCGATCATCACCGTCTGCCCCTGCTCCACGGTGTACTCGCGCGTGATGAGCTTCCGCCGGCGCGCCGTCGCCTTCCAGTCGATGTGCCGCGGGTCGTCGCCCACGGCATACTCGCGCAGGTTGCTGAAGGAGGTTCCCTCGCCGCGCCGGCGGATGGCGCGGATCCCCGCGTCGCGCAGCCGGTGCTGGAGGGAGAGCAGGCGGAAGCGGCGTACCCCGGCCATCGATGGCACCACGAGCACCGAGTCGCCGGGCTCGTAGCGCAGCGTGCGCTGCACGAGGCCGAGCCGGCCGGTCACGCGCAGCACGACCGGTCCGAGCGGCCATCGCCCGCGCACGCGTCCCGTGAGGACCATCGGCAGGGCGAGCGTGCCGCGCGGCGGGAGCGTGCGCGCGCCGCGCCGCGCCGCATCGACGTCGATCCCACGCGGCAGCGCGTCGAACAGCCGCACGCGCAGCGGTCGGCCCACGCCCGAGCGCAGCACGTACTCGCCGGCGGCCGCGTCCCCGAGGCCGAGCGGGTCGGGAACGCGCCGCTCCACCGACACCTGCCACCGCGCCGGGAGGAGGGCGATGTCCAGCGCCACTACCAGCAGGAGCACCAGCAGCGCGAGAAGCGCCCACGGCACGCCACCCGGCCGCGCCGAGATGAGCCACACCGGCGCGAGCAGCACGAGCACGGTCGCGAGCCGCGTGGTGGGGAGGAACGCCACCGTCCACCGGAACGCGTGCACGGCGCCGTCGCGGACGGCGCGCCAGATGCGCTCGTCCGGCGATGCGATGTCGACGTCTCGCGCCGGCGCGTCCACGTCGGCGTCCGGTCCCTCGCGCGCCACGGACGCGCTCACTGCGGCGCGGCCACCCGGGTGAGCAGCGCCTCCAGCACCTCGTCGCTCGTGCGCCCCTCCACCTCCACCTCGGGGGAGATCACCACGCGGTGGCGCAGCACGGGGAAGGCGTAGTCCTTCACGTCATCCGGGGTCACGAAGTCGCGGCCGGCGAGGAGCGCCGCCGCGCGCGACACGCGGAAGAGCGCGACGCTCGCGCGCGGCGAGCCGCCGAGGGTGAGCGCGGGATCCTCGCGCGTGGCGCGCACGATGTCGGCGATGTACTCCCGCACCTCCGGCGCCACGCGCACGCCGTCCACCGCGAGGCGCAGGTCGCGACACATGGCCGCGTCGAGCACGGGCTCGGGCGTCACGTCCCGCGGACGCTCGGCGTCGAACCCCTCGGCGTAGTTGCCGAGCATCGCGAGCTCCGCCTCTCGGGCGGGGTACGGCACCTTGATCTTCAGAAGGAAGCGGTCGAGCTGCGCCTCGGGGAGCGGGTACGTCCCCTCGTACTCCACCGGGTTCTGCGTGGCGAACACGGTGAACAGGTCGCCGAGCGGGTGCGCGGCGCCGTCCACCGTCACCTGCCGCTCCTGCATCGCCTCGAGCAGCGCCGCCTGCGTCTTCGCCGGCGCGCGATTGATCTCGTCGGCGAGGAGGAGGTCGGTGAACACCGGGCCCGCGCGGAACTCGCTCGTGCCACCGCCGTCGCGCAGGACGTTGATTCCCGTGATGTCGCTCGGCATCAGATCGGGGGTGAACTGGATCCGGCCGAAGCGCGCGTTGAGCGCGCCGGCGAGCGCGCGCACGAGCAGCGTCTTGGCGGTGCCGGGCACGCCCTCCAGGAGCGCGTGCCCGCGCGCGAGAAACGCGACCAGCGCCTCGTCGATCACGGGGTCCTGGCCGACGACACGCTGCGCGACGGCGGCGCGTACGCGCTGCATGGTCTCTGCCACCTGTTCCGCTGTCATCACTGGGTGATCGTCCTCTCGATGTGGTCGATGGCTCCGCCGACGGCCACCCACTCGGCGGGGGGAAGACGGCGGCCGAGCGCCGTCCGCAGGAGCGCCGCGTCGGCCGCGACCTCCGGCTTGCGCGCGCTCAGGTGCTCCAGGTACGTCTCGTCGTCCATGGCGCCGCTGGCGCCGAGCGGATGGCGCCGCCTGAGGCCGCGCACCAGGCGGCGCGTGGCCAGGCGCGTCGCCTCCACCTGCTCGTACGCGCGCGACAGCGCCCCCACGTGCTCCAGCGGGGATCGCCGCTCGATCGCGCCGCGCGGCGTCGGCGCGATGGGGCGCACGCCGTACGCCAGGAGGAGCACCAGCGCCGCCGCCGCGAGCTGGACCAGTCCGCGCCCCGGGGCGGTCTCGAACAGCGCGCGGCCCACCGCGCTCATCGGGCCGCCGTGCATGCCGAAGCCGTGATGATACTCGTCGAACACCAGCGGCGTCGGACGCGTGCCCCCCACGTACTCCATCAGCCGCACCGCGAGCACCGCGCCCGGGCCATCGCGCAGCGTGCCGTTGCGGAAGAACGACGGGTCGGCCACCGCCACCACCTCGCCGCGCCCGAAGTGGCGCGCCATGATCGCCGGCACGCTCGCCGAGTCGCGGCGCACGCGCACGATGGGAATGGTGTCCGCGGGGAAGACGGGCGCCGTGTCCTCCATCGCCTTCGGCACGGCGACGAGATATCGCCCGAACCCACCGACCTCGCGCGCGGCGGCGACCACGGAAACGGCACGCTCCGCCGGCGCGGCGCCATCCGCGGACGGCTCGCGCTCCACGTCCAGATCCCGCGCGGTGGGGAGCGACTGCCGCATCCCGAGCGAATCGGCGAGCGGGCTCCCCCGCGATGGCACCACCACCGCGCGCGCGCCGTGGCGCACCGCGTCGAGCAGCTCCCCCACCTCCGTCCTGCTCGGATCGATGGGCGGGTCGAGGAGCACGTACACCGCGGTGGTGTCGAGCGGCGGGTGGAACGACGTGCGCCGCCGCTCCACGCGGAAGCCGAGCCCGCGCAGCACCTCGTACACGCCACGCGCCGCGTACGGATCGGTGCCGTACGTGGTGAGGTGCGTGGCGCGCGCCCCCTCCGGCTCGTGCGGGGAGAGGAACACGGCCGCGAGCACCAGGAGCGCGAGCACCGGGAAGACGTACCGCGGCCGCAGCCAGCGGTCCATGCGCCGCTCAGCCATCGCCGTCGGGACGCACGATGGGCACCGCGAGCGCGCGCAGGCGGAGGAACCGCTCCTCGTCGCACGTGCCGAGCCCGTAGATCACCGTCTCGTACGAGCGGGCGAACTCGCGGAAGCGGCCGAAGATCGACGATGACCGCGTGCGCAGCTCGCGCACGTAGTCGCCCGCCGTCTTCGATGGGTGCAGCCGCACCTCCCGCCGGCGCGCGGCCGCCTCGAGCAGCGCGGCGTAGAGCGCGTGCGCGGCATCGGTGAACTCGCGGCGCGCCGCCAGCTCCTGCGCCACCTGCCACGGGTCGCGCCCGGCGCGGCGGAACGCGACGGCATCCCACGTCAGCCCAGCGGCGGCATATCGCCCGCGGAGATACCACAGCCAGAGCGCGCGCCCGATGATCAGCAGCAGCGTCGCCGCCAGCAGCACGATCACCGTCCAGTAGAGCGGCGGCGAACGATGCAGCGTGCCGAAGAGCGACCCGATGAGCCCGAGCAGCCACGCGAGCCGGTCGCCGATCCACCCCATGACCCGGTCCCATACGGAGTAGCGATTGTACACGCCCGCGCGAAAGACGGAGTCCGTCACGCTCCGGATGAGGGAGTCGGGGATCTGTCCTGGTGGGGTGGGGATCACGGTGTGAATGGAGGGTCCGCTGCGAAGGCGATGGTGGGGAGCCGCTAAGATACGCCGAGCCGCGCTCCGCGCCAACATCTGACGTCGGCGCGACGACGCACCGCGCGCGTCACCGGCGCACCACGCCCTCGAGCCCTCCGGCGATCAGCGACGCGATGTTCGCGACGATCACCGGGCGCAGCGCGCCCGGCGGCGAGGCGAGATACTTCGGCTCCCACACCGGCCGGAACCACTCCTTGAAGTCGCGCACGCCCTGGAAGTTGTAGAACCGCCCGCCGTGTCCGTAGAGCGCCACCGCGAGCTGGTTCCACCACGGCGCCATGGTGGAGGCCTGCACTCCGGAGAGCGGCGCCATCCCGAGATTGAACCACCGGTACCCCTGCTCCCGCCCCCAGAGCATCGTCTCCGTGAGCACCCAGCGCATCAGGCCGGGCGGCGCCTCCGGCGAGGAGCGCATGAGATCCACCTGTAGCTCCTCCTTGCACCCCGACGGCCACACGTTCGCGAAGCCCACGATCTGTCCGCTCCGGCGCGCCACCGCCACGGGATAGCGCCGCACGTAGCGCTCGTCGAAGAAGCCGAGGGAGAAGCGCTTCTCGCGCGTCCGCTTGGTGGCGAGCCACGCATCGGAGATCTGCCGCAGCGTGGGGAGCACCTCCTCCACGCACCCGGGGGCGAGCATCTCGAACGTGCACCCGGCGCGCACCATCTCGCGCGACGTGCGCCGCAGGTTGCGGCGCTCGGGTCCCTCGAGCGTGAAGTCGTCGAGCGGGACGCGTCCCTCCTCGCCGAGCTTCACCACGCCGAAGCCGAGGTCGAGGTAGAGATGGACGTGCTGGCGCGCCACCTCGTAGAAGACCGGCCAGCCGCCGTGCTGGTCCGCCATCCGGATGAACCGAAGCACGAGCGCCGGAATGCGGTCCGCCGTCGCCACCGGGTCGCCCATGGAGACCCAGCTCCGCCCCGCGACGCCGTACATCACGAATCCGGTGCGATCCTCGTTCACGAGCAGCGACTTGTCGCCCAGCGACACCAGGTGCGCTGCCGCCACCGGACTCGCCTCGACCAGCGGCCGGATCGCCTCCAGCTCCGCCTCGGTGGGCAGCCCCTCGAGCGGGCGCGCCGGGCGGAGGAGGCGCGCCGCGGCGACCATGACGAGCATCGCCAGCACCCCCGTGGTGGCGCGCAGGAAGCGCGGGCCCTGCGCGTGCACGGAGAAGTTCCAGAACAGGTCCCCGCGGATCACCGGCGTGCCGTACGAGATGAGCCCGAGCGCGATCGACCCGAGCACCACCAGGAGGATCGCGGCGATCCATGCGGGCGTGAAGCGCTCCCGCACGAGGCTCGCTCTGCGGTAGAAGTACCGCCGGCTCGCGACGAGCGCGACGAGCATCGCCGAGAGGATGATCGCCTCCTCGTAGTCGAACGCCTTGAGGAGGGAGAAGAGCACGCCCGCGGCGAGGAGCGCCACGGTGAGGTGGTACGCCGCGTCGAGGCGCCGCTGCAGCCCGCGCGCGAGGATGAGCAGCGCCGCGCCGGCGAGGCTCCCGAAGAGGTGCGAGACCTCGATGACCGGGAGCGGCAGGAAGTCGGCGACCCACCGCAGGCGCCCCCGCACGGCCGGCGTGGCGCCGGAGAAGAGAAGGATCGTGCCGGCGATGAACGTGGAGAACGCGAGCAGCCGCGGCACCACCACCGGGCCGACGTGCCCCGTGATGCGCAGCAGCCGCCGCAGCGGCTCCTGCTTGCGCAGCACGAACACCGCCATCGCGACCACCGCCACCAGGAGCGTGGGCGCGAGGTAGTGCACGACGGTGCCCGTGGTGTACCGCGCGAGCGGCCGAACGGGCGCGGCGGCGCCCTGGAGCCAGACGAGCACCGCGATGCGCATCACGGGTCGGCCGCGTAGGTGGCACAGACGCCGCGCACGGGGCAGCGCGCGCAGTGACGCACGCGCGCCGTGCACACGAGCGCGCCCAGCTCCATCAGCGCCTGGTTGTGCGTGTACGCCGCGCGTCCGGTGCGCGGGAGGAGTACGTCCGCCATCGCCCACAGCGCCCGCGTCCCCGCGCCGCTCCGGGGATCCAGCCGGGGCGCGAACACGCGGCGGAGCACGCGCGCCACGTTCGTGTCCACGAGCGGCGCTCTCCGCTCGTAGGCGAACGACGCCACCGCGCCGGCGGTGTACGCGCCGATGCCCGGGAGCCGACGGAGCTCCGCCGGATCGGACGGGAGCGTGGCCGGCTCGTCGTCGCGCACCACGGCGCGCGCGAGCCGGTGCAGGTTGCGCGCGCGGGCGTAGTACCCCAGCCCGCTCCACGCCTCCATCACCCGCGTCGGGCTCGCGCTGGCCACCGACTCCAGGGTGGGAAAGCGCGTCAGGAACTCCCCGTACTTCAGCACCACGCGGGAGACCTGCGTCTGCTGGAGCATCAGCTCGGACACGAGCACGTGGTACGGGTCGCGGGTGCGCCGCCACGGCAGGTCGCGATGGTTGGCGCGATACCAGGCGCGCAGGCGGCGGCCGAATCGCATCCGCACGTCGGGAGAGATCTGTGGGACCTTCGGGTTCCGGGAGCGCGTCACGGGTGCTCGGGGCAGGGGAGCGGGGGCGAGCGACGACGCGCCGGCCGCGCGGCGTCGCCGGGAAGCTAATCGGCCGAGGCCGCCGGGCAATCTCGTCTGCCGCGGCACGCCCCCCTCCCGCCGGAAACCTCGCCGCCGCACCGGTGGTATTCAACGGGCCCGCCGCGTCCGGGGGCTGTTACCTCGCCCTCGCGTCGTCCATCCTTGAAGGCGCGGCGAAGGCGTGCCGCGCCTGGTCCCACCCCGAGCGGGCCGCTGGCCCCGCGTGAGGAGCCTCAAATGATCGGTCGTCCGTACGTCGTCGTCATGCTCGCCGCGCTCGCCGGCGCCACCGCCCTTCCCGCGCAGGGGCGCATCGCGTACGCGCCGGGCGCGCGCAGGTACCACCTCATCTCCGTGGTCACGCGCAGTCAGGAGGTGAACGGACAGAAGAGCGACTTCAAGCTCACGAACGAGCAGCAGGTCTCGGTGAACCTCTCCGCGCACGGCAAGGACACTCTCGACTTCGCTTACACGATCGACTCCAGCCGCATCGCCTCCGACCCGCCCGTGCCGCTCCCCGATGTGGCGAAGATGCAGGGGATGAAGGTGAGCGGCACGATGTCCCCGCTCGGGAAGGTGTTCACGATCACCTCCTCCCGCCCCACGGACGATCCCGATGCGAAGGTGCTCATGGAGGGAATGGGGCGCTTTCTCATCGCGCTGCCGCGCGGCGCGAAGGTGGGGAGCACGTGGACCGACACCCTGCGCAACGTCGTGAACCACGACGGGAACGACATCGCCACGAGCACCATCACCACGTCGAAGATCGTGGGCGACACCACCTTCGCCGGAGAGAAGGCGTGGCGCGTGCAGCGCACCTCGGTGCTCACGCTCAAGGGCACGCAGAACCAGAACGGGCAGCAGCTCCGCGTGGAGGGGAACGGCACCGCCAGCAGCATGTACTACCTCGGCGCCGCCGGTGCCTACCTCGGCTCCGCCGGCGAGCAGCACATGCAGATGACCATCGACGTCCCCGGCAGTGGGCCGGTGCCGATGGTGCAGTCGGTGACGAGCAAGGTGGAGCTCGTGCCGTAAGGCGCGGGACGCGGGACGCGGGACGCGGGACGCGGGACGCGGGACGCGGGGCGCGGGCCGTGGTGGGCTCCTGGTCCTGGCGTGACGCGGGGGTGTGGCTCTGGCGGCGTCGCGCTTACACGCTGCGAGC
>CAMLEQ010000103.1 GCA_946479015.1 uncultured Gemmatimonadota bacterium
GACGTGTACGTGAACGGCGCGTTCGTGGGGCGGCACACCGGCGGGTACACCGCGTTCGCCTTCGACATCACGCGCCAGGCGCGCTTCGACGGGAAGGGGAACGAGAACCTCATCGCCGTGCGCGTGGACAACGGACAGGATCCGTACATCCCACCGCTCTCCGTGGGGTACGCGCTGTACGGCGGGCTGTACCGCGACGTGTGGCTCGTGGCCACCGACCCCGTGCGCATCGCGGTCGCCGACCACGCGTCGAGCGGCGTGGTGGTGACCACCCCCACCGTGTCGCGCGACAGCGCGGCGGTGAACGTGCGCGGCACGATCGTGAACGGCGCGCCGGAGGGGAAGACGCTGCGCGTGGTGAGCGCGATCCTCGACCGGAGCGGCGCGCGCGTGGCGGAGGCCTCGTCCACGGTCACCGTCGGCGCGGGGGACAGCGCCGCGTTCGCGCAGCGCGCCCCGACGATCGCGCGCCCGCACCTCTGGTCCCCCGACGATCCGTACCTCTACACCGTGCGCACGGAGGTGTACGAGGGAAGCACGCTGCGCGACCGCGTGGAGAACCCGCTCGGCTTCCGCTGGTTCCACTTCGACCCGGCGCGCGGCTTCTTCCTGAACGGCGCGCGGCTACAGCTCCGCGGCACCACGCGCCACCAGGACTTCGAGGGGCTCGGCTCCGCGCTCTCGAACGCGCGGCACGTGCGCGACATGGAGCTCATCAAGGCGATGGGCGCCAACTTCGTGCGGCTCGCGCACTACCCGCAGGACCCGGCGGTGCTCGACGCCGCCGACCGCTTGGGACTCCTCGTCTGGGAGGAGATCCCCATCGTCAACTACATCACGCCGTCGCCGGAGTTCACGCACAACGCGCGGACGATGATGCGCGACATGATCCGGCAGCACCGGAACCACCCATCGGTGATCGCGTGGGGGCTCATGAACGAGGTGTTCCTCTGGAGCCCCGAGGGGGCGCGCATCCGCGTGCAGAGCGACACCACGTACATGCGCGAGGTGCGGGAGCTGGCGCAGGGGCTCGACAGCCTGGCGCACGCCGAGGATCCCACGCGCCCCACGGCGATGGCCATCCACGGGAGCGGCGACTACGACCGCGCCGGCGTGGCGGCGATCCCCGACGTGCTCGGCGTGAACGTGTACGACGGCTGGTACTCCGGCACCTTCGACGGGTTCGGGAAGACGCTCGACCGCCGGCACGCGCGCGCGCCGGAGCAGCCGCTGTTCGTGAGCGAGTACGGCGCGGGGGTGGACACGCGCGTGAACTCGCTGCACCCCGAGCGCTTCGACTTCAGCGGCGAGTGGCAGCGGATGTTCCACGAGGCCTACCTGCGCCAGATCGCGGCGCGCCCCTGGCTCGCCGGCGCGGCGATCTGGAACGAGTTCGACTTCTCGCAGCCGGAGACCGGCGGATCGATCCCCTACGTGAACCAGAAGGGGATGCTCACCTGGGACCGCCGGCCGAAGGACGTCTACTTCCTGTACAAGGCGAACTGGAACCCGGAGCCGATGGTCCACATCGCGAGCCACGACTGGACGCGGCGCGCGGGGACGGATTCCACCGCGCCGTGGAACGCGGGGGCGAGGGTGGTGCGGCAGCCGGTGGACGTGTACTCGAACCTGCGGCGCGTGGAGCTCTTCCTCGATGGGCGCTCGCTCGGCGCGAAGACGCCGGACGATGTGCGCAAGGCCACCTGGGAGGTGCCGTTCCACGATGGCGACAACGTGGTGGAGGCGCGCGGGGAGCGGAACGGGCGCCGGTACGACGACCGCGTGGTGATCCACTTCGCGTACCACCCGCCGAAGCTCGCCGATCCGTCGGTACCGTTCCGCGAGCTGGCGGTGAACGTGGGGTCGCGCGCGCAGTTCGCCGATGACGACGGGACCGTGTGGGTGGGGGACCGGCCGTACGCGCCGGGGAGCTACGGATACATCGGCGGCGACGCGAAGATGCTGAACAAGGACCTGCCAATCACCGGCACGCGTCAGGCGCCGCTCTACTTCACATATCGCGAGGGGATCGAGGGCTATCGGATGGATGTCCCGGATGGGGAGTACGATGTGGAGCTGCTGCTCGCCGAGCCGGATGCGAGTGTGCCCGCGGGCGCGCGAGTGTTCCAGGTGGAGATCGACGGACGCGTGGAGGGGGGGCGCGTGGACCTCGCCGCCGATGATGGCGCGGCGCACGCGGCACCGGTGACGTACACGGTGCGCGCCGAGGGGGGGCACGGGATCGAGGTGCGCTTCCGCGCGATGGCGGGGAAGCCGGTGCTCGAGGGTATTCGCGTGAGGAGGCGGTGATGGGCGGCCGTCCGAATCTGAGCCGCGCCGCGCGCGCGGCGCTCGCGGGCGCACTCGCGTGCGGGCTACCGGCGGCGGCGCTCGCGCAGCGGAGCGGCGAGGGGAGCGCGCCGATGCGCCTCCTCGCCTTCGCCGACGGCGAGAGCGTGCGCATCCAGCTCGATGTGCCGAACGCGTCGTCGCTGGGCGCGGGGCCGGTGCGCGCCACCATCCGCTCCGTGTCCGGCGGCAAGCCGCTCTGGTCGGGGACGCTCGGCGCGCTCGACATCGGCGCGGACGGCGCGGGGCATCTGGTGAAGCGGGTCGCGCACCTGCATCCGCGCCTGTGGAGCCCGGAGGCGCCGCACCTGTACCGTCTCGTGGTGCAGGCGGGGAGCGCGCGCGACAGCGTCCGCTTCGGCTTCCGCTCCATGGTGGCGCGCGACGGCCGGCTCTACCTGAACGGCCGCCCGATCTTCCTGCGCGGGAACGCGATCAATCCCCCCGACCGCAACCTCCCCGACTCGCTGAACGAGAACCGCCGGTTCGCCGAGGACTACGTGCGCTACCTCAAGCGCATCGGGGTGAACATCGTCCGCCTCACCCGCACGTCGCAGGTGTGGCTGGACGTGTGCGACGAGCTGGGGATGATGGTGTTCCAGGGGAACTACGGCACCCCCGAAGGCGGATCGCACACCGCCCCGCCGGACCGCCCCTTCGAGCAATCGCTGCGCTGGTACGAGGATGAGGTGCTGGGGCCGCTCGTGAACCACCCCAGCGTCACCGTGTACGTGCTCTCGAACGAGCAGGCGTCCGACGAGATCCCGTACCTGAGCGAGGGCGCGGACTCCATCCGCGCATTTCTCACCCGGTCGTACGAGGCGCTCCGGAAGTGGGACGACACGCGCGTGTACATCGGGAACGCCGGCTACGGCTTCGGGCGCTCGGGAGACATCTGCGACATCCACCGCTACTGGGGGTGGTACTACAACTCGTTCCTCAGCTTCTACACGCTGCGCGACCCGCACGTGTGCTGGCGGAGCGGGCACCCGCAGCCGGTGACGCTCACGGAGAACACGGGGAACTACACCGGCCCCGACGGCCGCTTCAACCTCGTGCCGCGCACCAAGCAGCCGCCGTCGCAGCTCCACTGGACGGGGCACGCGCCCGACGCCGAGCAGCCGGCGCGCGCGCTCGCCTACCAGGCGTTCGTGGCGAAGCAGGCGATCGAGATCACGCGCCGGACGCGCGACCGCGATCCGTACCTCTCGGGGCTGCTGCCGTTCACGATCCTGTTCCGCAACTGGTGGGGGATCTCGCGCTTCGCCGACATGGCGCCCAAGCCGGTGGCGGCGCAGTACGCGCTCTCGTACCAGCCGGTGCTCCTGAGCTGGGAGAGCTGGACGCCGCAGGTGTACGCCGGCGCCACGATCCACCCGGTGGCGCACGTGGTGAACGACGCCACGGATGGCCGGGCGCTGCACGGGATCACGCTGCGCTGGACGCTGCGCGCGACGAGCGGCGCCGCGCGCGCGTCGGGGCGCGTGCGCCTTCCCGACGTGGCGTACTACGCCGCGGCGGACACGACGCTCGCGATCGCCCTCCCCGCGTCGCTCTCCACCGGCGACTACGTGCTCTCCGGCGTGGTGCTCAGCGGCGCGGACACGCTCTCGCGCAACGAGACGCCGCTGTTCGTGGCGCGGCGCGACTACGCGGGGGCGGTGAACGCGCCGGCGCGGCGCGTGAAGGTGTTCGACGCCGTGGGGGGGACCGCGCAGGCGCTGCACGCGCTCGGCGTCCCCTTCGAGCGCGTGACGCACTTCGACGGGCTCGACGCCGCGCACGACCTGCTGGTGATCGGCGAAGGGGCGTGGGACGAGACGCTCGGCGAGGCGCGGGCGCCGCTGCGCGCGTTCGTGTCGGCGGGCGGACGGGTGCTCTGCCTGGCGCAGGACGCGGGGCGCTTCGATCCGTCGTGGCTCCCCGCGGGCGTGCGGCTGCAGACCACGCCGCTCGACAACTCGCTCGTGTACCCCGGCGGACGCCCGAACCGCGATGGGATGGCGGTGAACCCAGAGCGCCCCGATCATCCGGTGTTCGACGGGCTGAGTCGCGACCGGCTCTTCCTCTGGTCCGACTACACCGCGTGGAACGAGAGCCGCCCGGGATTTCCCGCCGTGTATCCCGTGACCAGCGGCTTCGTGCTCACCGACCGCTCCGCCGCCGCGCTCGGACGCGTGGCGATCCTCGCCGACTACGGGCACGCGCTGGAGGGGGTGGCGCTCGCCGAGCTGTTCGACGGTACGGGCTCGGTGGTGCTGTCCGGCTTCGACCTCGTGCGGCGCGTGGGGATCGACCCGGCGGCGGACCGGCTGCTCGCGAACCTGGTGCGCTACGAGACGTCGAGCGCGCCGCATCACGCGGCGCCGATGGTGGGGGACACCGTGACGTGGGGAGACTACGCCTCCGAGCGCGGCGCCGTGACGGGGATCTACGACGGGATGCTGCTGAACACCATCCCCCTGGTGCCTGACGGGTTGAAGGCCAAGTATCCAGTGCGCGTGGATGCGCAGGGCTTCCACCTCGCCGGCGGTGGCGGCGGGTGGAATTCCAAGCCGTCCATCGAGTACTTCGCGCACGGGCGGCGCCCGTTCGGGCCGTACGAGTTCAGCATCGGCGGCACCGTGCACGTTCCGAAGGGAGCGGCGCAGAGCGGGGAGGGGACGGTGTGGGTGCGCACGCCGGCGGGGAAGACGACCGCGGTGACGGTGGCGGAGAACCCCGCGGACGAGCCGCTGGAGCTGACGGTGGTGGTGGATGGCGAGGCGCAGAGCGCGCGCATCCCGGCGCACGGCACCGGCGAGGTGCGCTCGGCGCTCGGCGCGGAGCGCGCGGACGGCGCCCACGGGATCACCTTCCGCGGCGACCGCCGGTTGGTGGTGACGAGGACGAGCTTTCAATGATCGCGCGCGTCGCGATCTCTCACTTCATTGGACGATGAGCAGCGGCATCTTCGAGCGTGAAATGACGACCAGTGCATTCGATCTGACCGGCCGGATCGCCGTGGTGACCGGCGGCTACGGCGTGCTGGGAGGGAGCATGGCGGACGGCCTGGCCGCCGCCGGCGCCAAGGTGGCGGTGCTGGGCCGCCGGAAGGATGCGGCCGAGGAGCGCGCGCACGAGTACGCGCGCCGCGGGGTGGACTCGATCCCCCTCGTGGCGGACGTGCTCGACGAGGCGCAGCTCCGCGATGCCCGCGACCAGTTGCTGGAGACGTGGGGGCGGATCGACATCCTCATCAACGCCGCCGGCGGAAACGTGAACCGGTCGCGCAACGACGACCGCCCCATCTTCGACGTGCCGTTCGATGCGCACGACGAGGTGCTGTCGCTCAACCTGCAGGGGACGCTCCGTCCCAGCCTGGTGTTCGGCGAGGCGATGGCGATCCAGCGGCGCGGCAGCATCGTGAACATCTCCTCGATGGCCGCCGACCGCGCGCTCAGCGGCGTGCTCGGCTACTCCGCCGCCAAGGCGGCCGTGGACAACCTCACCAGGTGGCTCGCGGTGGAGCTCGCGCGCCGCTACGGCGATGGCGTCCGCGTGAACGCCATCGCGCCCGGCTTCTTCGTGGCCACCCAGAACCGCGGCGTGCTGCTCCAGGCCGACGGCGACTACACCCCCCGCGCGCGCCGCATCATCGACCACACCCCCATGGGGCGGTTCGGCACGCCGGAGGAGCTGAACGGCGTGGTGCAGTGGCTGTGCAGCGACGCCGCCTCCTTCGTCACCGGCGCCATCATCCCCATCGACGGCGGCTTCAGCGCCTACAGCGGCGTCTGACGCGCCGCCCGGACCTCTCTCGACACCACACGATCATTCGCACATGAAGCTCGGACTTGGGTTGTATCGCGGCCTGCTCACCGAGGACAATTTCCGGTTCGCCCAACAGGCGGGCGTCACGCACCTGGTGGTGCATCTCGTCAACTATTTCGCCGGCGCGAATCCCACGCTGGACAGCGGCTCGGTGGACATGGGGTGGGGGGTGACCCCGAACCGCGGGCAGTTGTGGAGCTACGATGACCTGATGGGGATCAAGCGGAGCATCGAGTCGCACGGCCTGGTGTGGGAGGCGATCGAGAACTTCGATCCCGCGCACTGGCACGACGTGCTCCTCGACGGCCCGAAGAAGCGCGAGCAGCTCGAGGACCTGAAGCGCACCATCCAGATGATCGGCAAGGCGGGGATCCCGATCATGGGGTACAACTTCAGCATCGCCGGCGTATGGGGGTGGACGAAGGGGCCGTTCGGGCGCGGCGGCGCCATGAGCGTGCGCTACGACGAGTCGGCGATCGATCCGCAGACGCCGATGCCGAACGGCATGGTGTGGAACATGGTGTACGACCCCGACGCGCCGGAGGGGACGGTGCCGCCGGTGTCGTCGGACGAGCTGTGGCAGCGGCTCGAGCACTTCCTGAAGGAGATCCTGCCGGTGGCGGAGGAGAGCGGGGTGAAGCTCGCGCTGCATCCGGACGATCCGCCGGCGGAGGCGCTCCGCGGCGCGGCGCGCCTGGTGAACCAGCCGCACAAGTACCAGCGGCTCATCGATCTCGTCCCCAGCCCGGCGAACACGCTCGAGTTCTGCCTCGGCTCCTTGCAGGAGATGCGCGACGGGAACGTGTACGAGGCCATCGAGCACTACGGCCGGCAGGGGAAGATCGCCTACATCCACTTCCGCAACGTGCGCGGGAAGGTGCCGCTCTACCAGGAGGTGTTCGTGGACGAGGGGGACCTGGACATGCTGCGCGTGGTGCGCACGCTGAAGAGCGTGGGCTACGACGGCGTGCTCATCCCCGACCACACGCCGGAGATGAGCTGCGACGCGCCATGGCACGCGGGGATGGCGTACGCGCTCGGCTACATGAAGGCCGCGATCCAGGCCGCGGGCTGATGTCGGACGAGCTGACGCTCCACCCCGACCGCTACTTCGACCCCGACCCGGCTATCGGGGGGGTGGCGCGCGCGCTCCACGAGGAGACGCGCGCGCTGCCGCTGGTCTGTCCGCACGGGCACGTGGAGGCGAAGCTGCTCGCGGAGAACGCGCCGTTTCCCGAGCCGGCGTCGCTGATCATCGTGCCCGACCACTACATCGTGCGCATGCTGTACTCGCGCGGCGTGCCGATGGAGGCGCTCGGGATCCCGACACGCGACGGCACGCCGGTGGAGCGGAACCCGCGCAAGATCTGGCGCACCTTCGCCGAGCACTGGCACCTGTTCCTCGGCACGCCGAGCGGCGCGTGGCTCGGGCACGAGCTGCACGAGGTGTTCGGGATTCGCCGTGTCCCGTCCCGGGACACGGCGGATGCGACCTATGATGAGATCGCCGAGCGCCTGGCCTCGCCGGAGTACCGTCCGCGCGCGCTCTTCGAGCGGTTCGGCATCGAGGTGCTCACCACCACCGATGCCGCCGCCGACTCGCTCGAGCATCATCGCGCCATCCGCGCCTCCGGGTGGACGGGGCGCGTGATCCCGTGCTTTCGCCCCGATGCGCTCTTCCAGATCGCGCGGCCAGGGTGGCGCGCGGAGCTCGACGCGCTCGGGCGCGCGGACGGCGCCCCGGTGCGCGACTACACGGGCTTCGTGCGCGCGCTCGAGCGGCGCCGCGCGTTCTTCCGGTCGCACGGTGCCACCTCCACCGACCACGGCGTGGAGGAGCCGTTCACGCACCGTCTGGACGAGAACGAAGCCGCGTCGCTGTTCGCGGCGGCGCTCGCCGGACGGGCGACTCCGGTGCAGCAGCAGCGCTTCGAGGCGCACATGCTGGTGGAGATGGCGCGCATGTCCGTGGAGGACGGGATGGTGATGCAGCTCCACGCCGGCGCGCTGCGCGACCACAACCGCGCCGTGTACGAGCGCTTCGGCCCGAACACCGGCGGCGACATCCCGGTGGCCACCGAGTGGACGCGCAACCTGCGTGAGCTGCTCAACGCCTACGGCAACGACCCGCGGCTCACGCTCATCGCCTTCACCCTCGACGAGTCCACGTACTCGCGCGAGCTGGCGCCACTCGCCGGGCACTACCCCGCGCTCCGCCTGGGGCCGCCGTGGTGGTTCCACGACTCCATCGAGGGGATGACGCGCTTCCGCCGGCGCACCACGGAGACGGCGGGGATCTGGAACACCGTCGGCTTCAACGACGACACGCGCGCGTTCTGCTCCATTCCCGCGCGGCACGACCTGGCGCGGCGCATGGACGCGAACTTCCTCGCCGGGCTCGTGGCGCGCCACATCGTGAGCGAGGACGATGCGCGGCGGATGGCGCGCGCGCTCGCCTACGAGCTGGCGCGGGATGCGTACAAGCTGGCCGGAGGCGCGGCGGGGGCCGCCTAGCGGCACTCGTCGCGATCGCGCATGCGAATGACCTTTCGCTGGTACGGGGCGGCGGATCCCATCCCGCTGTCGCGCATCCGCCAGATCCCCGGCGTGACGGGGATCGTGACCGCGCTGCACGACGTGCCGCCGGGGCGGGCGTGGCCGGTGGACGCGCTCGCGCGGCTGTGCGAGGAGGTGGATCGCGCTGGGCTGACGCTCGCGGTGGTGGAGAGCATCCCCGTCCACGAGGACATCAAGCTGGGCCGCCCCGCGCGCGACCGGCTCATCGATCGGTGGGCCGCGAGCGTGGCCGCCGTCGGCGCCGTCGGCGTGCCGGTGGTCTGCTACAACTTCATGCCCATCTTCGACTGGACGCGCACCTCGCTCGCCACGCGGCTGGAGGATGGATCCACGGCCCTCGCGTACGACCACGACGCGCTGGCGGCGATCGATCTCTCCCAGGGCACCGCCGGGCTTCCGGGCTGGGGGGCGGCGTACGACGCCAACGAGCTGGGGCGATTGCTGGAGGCCTACCGGGGGATCGACGGCGAGCGGCTGTGGGAGCACCTCGCGTACTTCCTCGAGCGCGTGGTGCCGGTGGCGACGGACGCGGGGGTGAAGCTCGCGCTGCACCCCGACGATCCGCCGTGGCCGATCTTCGGGCTCCCGCGAATCCTCGGCGACGGCGCCGCGCTCGAGCGGCTGGTGTCGCTGGTGGACAGCCCGGCGAACGGCGTGACGTTCTGCACCGGATCGCTCGGCGCCTCGCCGGCGAACGATCTCCCGGATATCCCGCGGCCGCTCGGCGAGCGCGGACGCCATCACTTCGCGCACTGCCGCAACGTGCGCGTCACCGGAGAGCGGCGCTTCCACGAGACCGCGCACCCCTCGGCGTGCGGCAGCGTGGACATGTTCGCCGTGCTTCGCGCGCTGCACGACGCGGGGTTCGATGGGCCCATGCGTCCGGACCACGGCCGGATGATCTGGGACGAGGAGGGGCGGCCGGGGTACGGGCTGCACGATCGCGCGCTCGGCGCCACGTACCTGCTGGGGATGTGGGAGGCGATCGCGCGAAGCGCGCCCGCGACCGGGCGCGCCGCACACGAACACACTCGGACATGAACGACATACTCACACGACTGAAAGATTGGCGCGTGCTCCCCGTGATCGTGCTCGACGACGCGCGGCACGCGGTGCCGCTGGCGCGGGCGCTCCGCGACGGCGGGCTCCCCTGCGCCGAGGTCACCTTCCGTACGGCGTGCGCCGAGGACGCCATCCGGGCGATCGCGAGCGAGGTCCCGGACGTGGCCGTCGGCGCGGGGACGGTGCTCACCACGCGGCAGGCGGAGCGCGCGCGCGAGGCCGGCGCGAGGTTCATCGTGGCGCCGGGTTACAATCCCACCGTGGTGGACTACTGCATCGAGTGCGGGCTGCCGGTGATCCCCGGCGTGTGCACGCCGTCGGAGATCGAGCACGCGATGGAGCGAGGGATCGAGGTGATGAAGTTCTTCCCGGCAGAGGCGATGGGGGGCGTGCGCTTCCTGAAGGCCATCGCCGCGCCGTACGCCATGGCGCGCTTCGTCCCCACCGGCGGGATCACGCCGGCGAACCTGCCGGAGTATCTGGCGATCCCGCAGGTGGTAGCGTGCGGCGGATCGTGGCTCGCGCCGCGCGACTGGATCGCGGCGGAGCGGTTCGACCGCATCCGAGAGGAAACCGAGACGGCGGTGCGAGCCGCCGGGACGCATACAGGAGGGAAATGAGATGGCGAAGGTCGTGACCTTCGGCGAGATCATGCTGCGGCTGAAGCCCCCCGAGAGAGAACGACTGTTCCAGTCGCCGGTGCTCGAGGCGACGTTCGGCGGCGCGGAGGCGAACGTGG
>CAMLEQ010000104.1 GCA_946479015.1 uncultured Gemmatimonadota bacterium
GGCGGCCTGGGGCCGGGGGGGGGGGGGGGCGGCGGCCCCGCCCCCCCCCCCCCGTGGTGGCGCGTCCCGGATCGCGCCCCGGCCGAGGCGCCTTTCGCCGCGCCGCTTCCCGCTTCCCGCGCCCCCCTACAACGTCCCCGCGATCAGATCCGCCATCGCCCCCGCCAGATCGGGGTCATCCGTGAGCGGTCCCACGAGCGCGGCGTGGCACGCGGCGTAGGCGGGGATCCCGCTCGCCATGAGTCGGGCGGTGGCGACCACGAGGCGCGTCCCCGGTCCCTCCGCGAGCCCCTGGTCGCGGAGGCGGCGCACGCGGTTCGCGAGCTCCACGAGCGCGGTGGCGGTGGGCGCGGGGACGCCCCCCTCGTGCGCCACGATCTCCGCCTCGCGCTGCGGAGGGGGATGGTCGAACTCGAGGGTGACGAAGCGCTGCCGAGTGCTCGGCTTCAGGTCCTTGATCGCATGCTGGTAGCCCGGGTTGTAGGAGACCACGAGCTGGAATCCCGGTGCAGCTTCGACGATCTCCCCCGTGCGCTCGATCGGCAGGATGCGGCGGTCATCGGTGAGCGGGTGGATGACGACCGTGGTGTCCTGCCGCGCCTCCACGATCTCGTCCAGGTAGCAGATCGCGCCCGCGCGCGCGGCGACGGTGAGCGGGCCGTCCACCCACACCGTCTCCCCGCCCTGGATGAGGTAGCGCCCCGTGAGGTCGCTGGCGGAGAGGTCGTCGTGGCAGGCGACGGTGACGAGCGGGCGGCCGAGTCGCCAGGCCATGTGCTCGACGAATCGCGTCTTGCCGCACCCCGTGGGTCCCTTGAGCATCACCGGGAGTCCCCGGGCGTGGCACATGGCGAAGATCTCGCGCTCGTTCGCGGCGGGGACGTAGTACGGCTCGTCGGGGCCCGGCCAGCGCATGCCGCTCGAGCGGGCGCCGGAATCGACGTCGGAGATGTCGTGGGTGGTCACGCGCGGACCTTCCTGCCGTGGATGTACTGTGCCTGCAGCTCGCGCACGAGCGTGAGGAGCGGGCCGGGGCGGATGGGGTAGGCACCGGTGAGGATCTGCGAGACGCGCGGCTGGGTGACGCCGAGCTGCTCGGCGAGCGCCTTCTGGGTGTGGCAGCCCATGGCGCGGGCGAGCTCGCGGAGCTCCTCCGGAGTCACGGTCGGTGGCGACTGTCTCGCGGCCATGGGTGGCGGGTGTGGGGTGAGGCGCGGCGGTGTGCGTAATAATGATTGAGTCCGCGGCACGCAGCGACGCGGCAAGTCATTGACAGTTTCGATAAATCATTTATATTCGCCTTTCCTTCGGCTCCCAGGCGTCGTAGGGGAGTCGTGGGAATTGCCGGGCGAAGATGGTGTGCGACGGGAGCGGCGAGGCATCGTCATGCGCCCAGTATAAACAATTTATTGCACGGCCGGAAGGGTGAGCGGGGGGCGGCGTGCACGAACCGGGCGGGAACGGAGGGGAGGAGCGATGACAGTTGGAGCGGGAGAACGGGGCATCTCCGCGGAGATCGATCTGTTCGATGTCGCCGAGGAGCTGCGGTTCGTGACGTTCGAAACGTTGCCGGCCGTGGCGCGAGCGTTGGCGGTGGCGGGGTGGGTGGTGGTCGTGGGGGGGGACGATGGGCGATCGGAGCATCCGACGTTCCGTGGCGTGGCGCGGCGGATCCGCCACTCGGCGGGGAGCGGCGAGGAGAGAGGAGATGAGAGCGACCCCGACCGCGGCTCCGCTCGTTCCGGCGCTGGCGAGGCGGGAGCGAGCTGGCGCCCCGTGTACCAGGATGAATTGAGCGAGCGGCGGGCGCGGGGGGCGGTGCCGCTGGACTCGGGCGGGTGGCTGACGGCGACGCTCTCCGTGCCCGTGGAGCCGGGCACTCCGCTGGCGTACGTGCAGATGGAGCGGCGCGTACCGGGGGAGTCAGGGGAGGAGAGCGCCGACTTCGTCATCCCAGCGGCGGAGATGGATGCGGCGCTCGTGTTGCTCGAGGGAGTGGTGGCGCAGGCGCGTCGCGACGGCGTGCTGCCGCCGGCCGTCAGCGGCGAAGCGTCTTTCCGGGCGGGCGGAAGGTAGTCGGCAGGAAGTACGACAGCGGCTTGCCGTACAGCGCGGCGAAGCGGGCGAGCTCGATCACGTCCACGCGACGCTCCCCCGTCTCGCACTTCGAGACGAAGGACTGCTTCTTCTCGAGGGCGTCGGCGACCTGCTGCTGCGTGAGCTCCAATTCTTCGCGTGCGTCCTGGAGCCGTTGCAGCATGAACTGGTACTCGGGGGTGTGCACCGAGCTCACGGGCGCGGACCGAGGTGGATCATGCGGGCCGAGCTTGCGGTCTCGGGAGGAATATCCCAAAATGGAATATTCGCTCCATCGTCAGGCGCAGTCCCATCGTCCTCCGTCGCCGGAACCATCGTGGAGATCCCCAGCCAGCAGGGCGACGAATCGGCCGAAGCGCGGGCGTTGCTGCGCGGGGATCGCGCGGCGTTCGCGGAGGTGTACGCGGCGCATTACGAGGCGCTGTGCCGGTACGCGCTGCGTCTACTGCGCTCCCGCGCGGCGGCGGAGGATCTCGTCCACGACGTGTTCCTCCGTCTCTGGCGCGAGCGCGAGCGGCTGGCGATCCGGGGGAGCGTGCGCAGCTACCTGTACATGGCGGTGCGCAACCGCTCGCTGGATGTGCTGCGTCGCGCGCGCACCGAGGTCGCGGTGATCGAGAGCAGCGAGCGGTTGGAGGCACCGTCGCGGGAGAGCGACGGGGGGATCGATGCGGCGGTGGCGAGCGCCGATCTCGCCGCCGCGCTCCAGCGCGCGATCGACGAGCTGCCCCCTCGGGTGCGGGAGACGATCCTGCTGCGCTGGCGGCGCCAGCTCACGAACCGCGAGATCGCCGATGCGCTCGGCGTCACGCTCAAGACCGTGGAAGCGCACCTCGCGCGCGCGTACCGGGCGCTGCGGGAGAGCTTGCCGCGGTCGTTGCGCGAAGGGTTGTGAGCGCGACCGCTTCGCGCGCGCGGCGCGTGGCTCTCCGCTGTCGCGCGCTCCCGCCGACCGACTCCATGTAGGGTCTCGTCCACCGTCGTCCGTCACATCTCCGTCGCCGCCGTGCCCATCACGTGGCCGCGCGGCGAGCGGGGACGGGTGCGCGTCCGGGTCGGGAGCTCCGACACGCGTCGCGCGTTCCGGGATCATCCCCTTCCTTCACGGTCATCACGCGTGCCGAGTCATCGTTTCGAGGGTGTCGATCTCGACCTGTTGTATCGCTTCGTGGCTGGTGTGGCCACACCGGCGGAGCGCGAGCGTGTGGCGGCGTGGCTGATGGAGGACGCGGAGCGCGGTGTGTTGCTGGATGCGCTCGGCGCGGTGGCGGAGGGTCCGGCAGAGCTTGAGGAGCGGTTCGACGCCGCCGCGGCGCGGGCGCGGCTGGAGCGTGCGATCGAGGAGGGAGATGCGGAGGTGAAGCCGAGCGGGACGCCGAGCAGGACGCCAAGCCGTGGTATCGCGCCGCGATCGCGCGTGCCGCGTGCCGTCCCTCGCGTGGCGCAGTTGGAGAGTGGACGGGGCGCGTGGGGGTGGGTGGCGGCCGCGGCGGCGGTGGTGGCGCTGTTCGCCGGCGCGTGGTGGATGGCTCCGATCGGTGGCGCCGCGAGAGGGAGCGGCGAACGGGTGACGCGTGAATATGCGACCGAGCGCGGGCAGTTGATGAGAGTCCGGCTTCCCGATGGCACCAGCGTGACCCTCGGCGCGGCGAGCCGGCTGCATTACGCGGGGGAGAGTGCGACGCGCGAGGTCGCGCTCGAGGGGGAAGCGGTGTTCAGCGTGGTGCACGACGCGCGGCATCCGTTCGTGGTGCGTGCGGGGGGCGCGGTGGCGCGCGACATCGGGACCACGTTCGGGGTGAGGGCGTATCCCGGAGACTCCGGCGCGCGGGTGGTGGTCGCCGAGGGGAGCGTGTCGCTGCGCGCGGCCGGGGCCACGGCCACGGCGGCGCGGGTGCTCGAGCCGGGGGAGCTCGGCCGGGTGGAGCGCGGGGGGAGCACCGAGGTGACGCGAGTGGACGCGGCGCGCTACCTGTCGTGGGCCGATGGACGGCTGGAGTTCGACGACGTGCCGTTGCGCGAGGTCGCCGCGCAGCTCTCGCGCTGGTACGACGTGGACGTGGTGCTCGCCGACAGCGCGCTCGGCGCGCGGCGGTTCACGGGGGCATTCGAGAGGGAGAGCGTGGACCAGGTGCTCGCGGCGCTCGCGCCGCCGCTGCACGCGCGCTACGAGCGACGGGGCCGCACCGTCGTGCTGCACACATTGCCTAACGATCACTAGCGGTCCGGCAGCGACATCGCCGGGCGGCATCACATGCGGGGCCAGACGACCCCGGGCCGGAGGCACATCCATGAGAGGCGGAGACACGTGGCGCATCGCGGGACCGCTGGCGCTCCTCGCGCTCGTCGGCGCGGTGGCCACGGCGGCCGCGGCGCAGGGGAGCGCGGGGGCGGGGGCACCCGCGCCCAGCGCGGTGGGGACCGCGAACGCGACCGGCGGAGCGAGTGGGGAGGTCGTGACCACCGGGCTCGTGGCGCCGGCGGATCCCGCCGCGCCCGCGGCGCGCGGACCGCGTGGGGCGGCGCCGAGCCAGGGGCGCCCCGTCACGCTCGAGCTGCACGAGGCGCCGCTGCGCGAGGCGCTGGACGAAGTCGCGCGCCAGAGCGGGGTCGCCCTGCTGTACAGCGCGGACGTGGTGCCGCTGGCGCGGCGCGTCACCGTGAGCGTGCGCGAGGTGAGCGCGCCGGCGGCGCTGCGGGCCGTGCTCGCGGGGACGGGGGTGGCGGTGCGCCGGGCGGCGACCGGGGAGCTGATGCTCGTGCGGGCGGCGCGCGCAGAGCCAGCGGCCGAGCCGGGCACTGTGCGCGGACGGGTGACCGACTCCACGAGCGGCGCACCGGTGGCCGGGGCGAGCGTCGCGCTCGAGGGGACGCGCCTGGTGGTCGTAACCGACGACGCGGGGGCGTACCGGCTCGCGGGGGTGGAGGCAGGGACGTACGTGCTGAGCGTGCGGCGGCTCGGGTACGCCAGCCGCACGGCGCGCGTGACGGTGGTGGCCGGCGAGGAGGCGACCGTGGACCTCGCGCTCACGCCGGCGGCGGGGGTGCTGGAGCAGGTGGTGGTGACGGGGACGCTCGCTCCTACGGTAGTGAAGGAAATTCCGACGCCGATCACTGTGATCACGGCGGAAGACATCGAGCAGCGGCACCTACGCCATCTGGACCAGATCTTCCGCGATCTAGTCCCCGGGAGCGTCTCTTGGGATCGCGGCGCCTTCGATTACGCGAATGACATCACCATGCGCGGCGCGAGCTCGCTGACAGGGCTGACGGGCACGAAGATCTACGTCGACGGTGTCGAGATGGGGAGCGCGACAGTGGCGACGATCGACCCGAATAGCATCGCTCGCATCGAGGTCGTGCGCGGTCCGCAGGCATCGACGTTGTATGGCTCGGAGGCGATCGGCGGAGTCATCCAGATTTTCACGAAAGGGGGAGCGCTGGCGACCGACCGCCCTGAAGTGGAGCTGAAGACGTCTGTGGGAGCCGTGCAGAGCCCCTACGGAAACGCGGCCCGACAGGAGCACGGATTTCTTGTGAGGGGCGGCGGCGCTGCCTTCGACTACAGCGTCGGTGGCTCGTACACGCGCACCGGTGAGTGGATCCCGGAGTACGGCTCCGTGACGCCGAGCGCATTCGGGCGCCTACACCTCGACCAGGGGATCATCTCGCTCGATCTCTCCGGGCGGTATCTGCAGCAGCGATTGGGGCTCGCGAATCCGCCGGAACTGGCGGCGACCGGCTTCTCCTATTTCACCAAGCCCCAGAGCAGTGATCTGGACAACCGCCAGCAGACATACGGTGCGCGGATCGCCATCACACCACGCCCCTGGTGGCACAATGAGGTCACTGCTGGGGTGGATCGCCTCACCGAGGATCAGCACACGACACAACCCCGGCGGACCACGCCGGACGATACGTTGTACTTCGTGTCCATCGCGGAGATCTCCAAGGCATCCGTCGGCTACCATACCACACTCTCAGCCCAGCTCGCCTCGGCCGTGACGGGTGAGGTGACCGCCGGCTTCGACCACTACACGCTCACCGATAACGGCTACGTCACGCGAAGTGCGACGAGGAGCAGCGGAGCCATCTCTTCTGTCAGTCCAGCGGCGCTCGAACGGCAGGTCACATCCAATACGGGCTACTTCGCGCAAGCACAGGTCGGCCTGGCAGAGGCCGCGTTCCTGACCATCGGGTTGCGCGCCGAGCGCAACTCGAATTTCGGTGAAGCGCTCGGCACCCCGCTCTCACCGAAGGTCGGCCTTTCTGTCGTGCATTCCATGCGAGGGATCACGGTGAAGCTGCGCGGGGCGTACGGGGAAGCAATACGCCCGCCCCGGCCAGACGAAACGGCTGCCTCGAGTAGTCCCTTTCTGCTGCAGCTCCCGAACCCGGAGTTGGGGCCCGAGCGCCAGAGCGGCTTCGACGGGGGAATCGACGTGGAGTTCGGTGCGCGGGGATCGCTAAGCGCGACCTACTACAACCAGAACGCCAGAGATCTCATCCAGCTCGTCCTGCTGGATGCTGAGGGCGATCCCCCCACGTACCAATACCAGAACATCGCGCGCATCCGGAACTCTGGAGTCGAGCTGGAAGCACGTGTGCGTGCCGCGATGCTGGAGCTGCGCGGGCAATACACTGTCACCAGCAGCAAGGTGCGGGCGCTGCCGGCCGGGTACGACGGTGACCTTCAGGTCGGCGATCAGGTCCTCGGAGTTCCCCGTCACACCGCCCGACTCTCACTCAGCGCAAGCGCGTGGCGCGGCGGTACGATCACCGTGGGAGCGGGATATGTGGGATCGTGGATGAACTACGACGACGTAGGAATGTACCGTTGCTACGCGGGCACCGGCCCGTGCTACGACAACCTGCGCGGCTTCTGGATGCGCTATCCCTCGTTCACGAAGGCGGACCTCGCGATGTCGCAGCAGATCGGGCGCGACGTCACGGCATTCCTCTCCGTGGAAAATCTCACGAACAATGCCGCGACGGAGGAATCGAACTTCACGCCAGTGCAGGGGCGCATCACAATGATCGGCGCCAAGCTGCGGCTGCGCTGAGGGAGGAATCGTGAATCGGAAACGTGGCATTTCCAAGGTGTCGGTGATTCTGTCTGGTATGCTGGTAGTATTGGGTAGCTCCGGCGCCGCGGCGCAGCGTCGCGGTACACAGGCATCCGACACCGATCGGATCGACATCAGCAGGTATGAGCGGCAGGCACCGCACCCTATCAGCCTCGATGAGATCGTCTCCCTGCGCACGGTGAGCGAGCCGAAACTATCGCCGGACGGCCATCGCGTCGCCTTCCTAGTGCGTCAAGGCTTCCGGGATTGCAACTGCTACCGTTCGGCATTGTACGTCGTCGGTACGTCCGGCCACGATCGCCCGGTCAAGCTCCTGGAGGAAGCATCCCTATCGCGGCTACGCTGGACCCCCGACGGACAAAGTCTCTCGTACCTGTCCGGGCGCGGCGGCACCGTGCAGCTCTGGCGCATCGGCGCAGCAGGGGGACCGGCGCGACAGGTGTTCACCCACCGGGCGGGTGACAGGAACACCTTCATGCGGCGCGGCTGGGATCCCAACAACCAGGCGCCGGCCGCTGGAGTGCTGTCATACGAGTGGTCACCAGATGGGCGCTCGATCGCGTTCACGACGACGCTGCCCACCGATACCGCGCTCAAGGAGCGCATTGCGCGCGAGGGCGCACGGTACGACGACCGCATGATGGTCTTCTTCAACATCCTCTTCGATCAGTGGACTACGTCGACGACGGAGCTCTGGCGCTACGACGTCGCGACGAAGCAGGAGTTCCGGCTCTGGCAGGCACCGCCCAGCTTCTTCGACGGTTCGATCCTGGAGCTTGCATGGTCGCCGGACGGGGAGCGAATTGCAGTATCGTACCTTGGGGTGCCCGTCGAAGGAGAATCTCGGTTGCTGTGGAACCCAGATGTGGGCGTCGTGGGGCGCAATGGCGGCTTCACGCTCGTGGCGTCAGGAGGTGCCCAGGAGGAGAGTCCGGCATGGTCCCCGAGCAGCCGGACCCTCGCCTTCACCTCCTCGCTCAGGCTGCTCGATTCCATGCGGGTGCGTGCGTACGATGTGAAGAGCGGGGCAATCAGGACGATCGCAACCTTTCTCATTGGAGGAGAGATAGAGGGGTGGCGCAGAGACGGGCGTGCCCTGCTGCTTCACGGGAACGGTCTGGAGGCCCGACGCGAGCTCTCGGGCTACTACGAGCTGCCGATCGATGGCGGCCCAGCGATCAGGATCTCACCGCCCGAGCTGGACGTCGATGAATGCGATGATGTCACTCGGGAGAGCGCGGCATGTGTGCGACAGGCGCCGGCGCTGGAGCCTGTGGTGGCGATCGTGCAACTGGATTCGACGGTAGCCGGCAGGAGCGTCCGCAGGGTGGCAAGCGTCAATCCCGAGCTGCGCGACATCGCGCTGGCTCCTGTGCGCGAGATGCGGTGGAGGAACGCGTTGGGACAGGAGACGAACGGTTTCCTAATTCGACCGGCTGGGGGACAGCCAGGCCGTCGTTATCCGCTGGTCATCATCCTGTACGGCTTCGTCGGTGAGTTCGTCACCGAAGCGTCATCGAGCCTCACCAGCTACCCTGCTCAAGTGTTCGCCCAAGATGGCTTCGCCGTGCTGCTCGTGAACCCGGCGCGCTACGAGCCGTGGGCAGGGAACGACTTCTCACGCGGGCTTGCCAACGAGGCAGATGGACATCTGTCGACCATCGCATCGGCAGTGCGACAGCTCGTCGACGAGGGGCTTGTCGATTCTACACGAGTAGGAATGATGGGATCGAGCCACGGGTGTTACTGGACTGAGTTCGTGATGACGCACTCCTCCATCCTGCGTGCCGCGTCAGTCAGGAACGGCGGAGACTACAATCCGGGGATCTATTGGCTTCTCGGCAATGAGTACTACCGCGGGCGCTACGAGGCATATCTGGGAGGTCCGCCTTATGACTCGACACTTCGCAATTGGGAGAAGTTCTCGCCGGCGATGAATGCGGACCACGTCCAGGTACCCGTGATGATGGAATTCGAGCCGACAGAGGCGTTGATCGGCCTCGAGATGTACGCGGCGCTCAGGAGACATGACGTGCCGGCGGACTTCTTCGTGTACCCGGGCGACGGTCACGTACTGCAGCAGCCGGAACACCGCTACTACTCCATGGCCCGGAACGTCGACTGGTTCAACTACTGGCTGCAGGGGCACGTGGATCCCGACCCCGCCAAGCGCGAACAGTACGAGCGCTGGCGGCTGATGCACACGCCGAAACTGGAGTACGAGCCGAGGCGCGCCCCCGCTCGATAGCGGCGAACTCTCCATTTTCGCGAAAAGCCAGAGAACGAACGGCCGGGGTGCGGAGCACCCCGGCCGCTCGGCGCGGTCCGGTCGGTGATCATCTACTCTGGGAAGGACATCTCAGAGCGCGAACCCCACGCTTCCGGGGGAGAGCTGCCGGAAGAACGACTCGGCCTGCGGTGGCATGCCGGACACTTCCGTCGCGCGCACGGCGTCTCCATTCGCCTGGATCGCCGGCGTCTCGTACGCTTTCTTCATGTGATCCTCCAGAACGGTGTGGTGCTGATCAGAGCGCGAATCCCACACTGCCGGGCGCGTTGATCTTGCGGAGCGTCTCCTGATCGGGGGACGCGCCGGTCACCTCGGTGCTCCGGACGGCGTCGCCCGCATGCGCCAGAATCGGCGCCTCGTAGGTCTTCTTCATACGAACCTCCTGTGTGTTGGTGAGCGCCACCCTGGCGGGCGGCATGGAATCGTCCTGCCCTCAGCTTCGGTGTCAACCGCCCCGACCGACGCGCGAACATAATCGCCCGGTGCCGTCGGAGGTGCGATGTCTAGATGCGCAGGAAATTGTTTGGAAGCGAAATCTTTCGGCGATCATGGCCATGGGCAGTGCGAGCGGCCGCAGGACGGTTCCATGGGCGCTACCAGCGCTGTTACAACCGGGGGCCAGCGTGTGCCTCACGCTGGCCCCACGGCAAGCCGGTCAACAACGGCGGTAGTTGCTCTGACCCTCAGAGCGCGAAGCCGGTGGACCCAGGAGCCGGGCCGCGCTGCAGCACCTCGGCTTGCGGAGGCAGTCCGCCGACCATCGTTGAGGATATGACCCCTCCACTGGCATTGAGCGCCGGTGCTTCGTAGTTCTTCTTCGTCCCATCCGCGTTGGCCTTCCTCATACGACCTCCTGGGTGTTGATGAGCGCCGCCTTGGCGGGCAGCATGGACCTGTGCACCCCTTCTGCTTCGGCGTGCCACTGTCCGGCGTGCACTTGCAACCAAAGCTCAACCGCGAGTGTCCAGGATACCGTCGCACATTGCTCGACGATGCCGCGCTCGCGCATG
>CAMLEQ010000105.1 GCA_946479015.1 uncultured Gemmatimonadota bacterium
GCCTCGCGCATCGCCGCCAGCGTGTCCGCCGTCTCCCCCGACTGCGAGATCACGATGCACAGCGTCTTCGGCGTGATCACCGGATTGCGGTAGCGGAACTCCGACGCGTACTCCACTTCTACCGGGATCCGCGCCAGCTCCTCGATCATGAACTCGCCGATGAGCGCCGAGTGCCAGCTCGTGCCGCACGCGGTGATCACGATGTTGTCGAACTCGAGCAGTTGCTCGTTGGTGAGATTGAGCCCGCCGAGCTTCGCGGTCCCGTCGTCCACGAGCAGGCGGCCGCGCATGGTGTTCTCGATCGTCGCCGGCTGCTCGAAGATCTCCTTGAGCATGAAGTGCGGGAAGCCGCCCCGCTCGATCATGTCGAGATCCCAGTCGATGCGGTTCACCGCGCGCGCCATCGGCGCCGCGTTCAGGTCGAGGATGCGGTAGCCGTCGCGCTCGAGCACGGCCAGGTCGCCGTCGTCCAGATAGATCACCTGGCGCGTGTGCGCGAGGATGGCCGAGACGTCGCTCGCCACGAAGTACTCGCCGTCGCCGAGCCCCACCAGGAGCGGGCTCCCCTTGCGGGCGGCCACGATCTTGTTCGGGTCCTTGCTCGAGACCACGGCGATGCCGTAGGTCCCCTCCACCTTGCGCAGCGCCTCGATCACCGCCTCCTCGAGGCTCGTCACGAAGAACTCCTCGATGAGGTGCGCCAGCACCTCGGTGTCGGTCTCGGACTGGAAGGTGTGCCCGGCGTCCTCGAGCGCCTGGCGCAGCACGGCGCCGTTCTCGATGATGCCGTTGTGCACCACGGCGATGGCGCCGTCACACGAGACGTGCGGGTGCGCGTTGCACCAGTTGGGGGCGCCGTGCGTGGCCCAGCGCGTGTGCGCGATCCCGAGCGTGCCCTGGACCGGCTGCGCCGTCACCACCGACTCGAGCTCCACGATCTTCCCCGCCGCCTTGCGCGTCTCCACGCCCTTGCCGTTCATCACCGCGATGCCCGCCGAGTCGTACCCGCGGTACTCGAGGCGCTTGAGCCCCTCGAGGAGGAGCGGCGGAGCGATCCGCGGTCCGATGTAACCGACGATTCCACACATGAGAGTCTTCGTTTCGGGGTTGTGCCTCAGCCCAGCGCATCGAGTGGCACGCGCGAGCGCGCCACCAGGTCACGGGCTCCGGCATCACTCGGGGCTTCGGCGATCACTCTGACGATCGGTTCCGTCCCCGACGGGCGCACGTGCACCCACCGGTCCCGCCACGACAGTCGCAGTCCATCCTGCGTGTCCACCTCCGCGTCGGAGAACTCCGTCCGGAGCGATTGGTACACCGTGTCGAGCGGCGCGTTCGGACGGTCGAGCTTGTCCTTCACGATGGCGTATCGAGGATAACGAGCGATCGTTCGCGACAGAGGTTGGTCGTCCTCCAACAACATCTGCAGGAGGAGCACCACACCAACGGGGGCATCGCGTCCGAGGTGTACCTCGCTCAGGATGACCCCGCCATTCCCTTCTCCACCGATCGCCGCCCCCTCCTGGCGCATGCGAACGGCCACGTTCACCTCACCGACCGGGGCCCGGATCACCCGGGTGCCCGCCTCTTCCGCCACATCATCGACGATGCGGCTGGTGGAAAGATTCGCGACCACCGGTCCGCTCCGGTACCGCAGCACGAGTCGCGCCGCGAGCGCGAGCGTCCAATCCTCCCCGATCGCCACCCCCGCGTCGGACACCAGCGCCAGCCGGTCCACGTCGGGATCGGTGGCGAGCCCGACATCGGCTCCCACCTCTCGCACGAGTCGTTCCAGATCGCCGAGGTTGGCGGCCACGGGCTCCGGCGGGCGAGGGAACCGACCGTCGGTCTCCAGGTTGATCGCCGTCACCCGGCAGCCGAGCCGCTCGAGCAGCCGCGGGATGATCACGCCTCCCGCGCCGCGCGCGCAGTCGAGCGCGACCCGGAACTTGCGCCGGCGAATCCCCTCCACGTCCACGAACGGCAGGGAGAGCACCTGCTCGAGGTGCCGCTCCACCGCGCCGGAGTCGTCGTGCACCGCGCCCAGCAGGTCCCACGTGGCGCGCGGGAACGCGCTCTCCACGACACTTCGCATCTCGGCGCCTTCCGCGCCGTCGAGAAAGAGCCCCGTGGGAGAGATGAACTTGAGCGCGTTCCACTCGATGGGGTTGTGGCTCGCCGTGATCGCGAGCCCGCCCCCGGCGTGGTGATGCTCCACCGCGAGCTGGATCGTCGGCGTGGGCGCGAGCCCCACGTCGAGCACATCGCATCCCACCGATTGCAGCGCGGCGAGCGTCGCACGATGAAACATCGGACCCGACACACGAGAGTCGCGGCCGACCACCACCGTGCGCGAGCCACCGCGCCCGAGCACCCACGCACCGAACCCCGCGGCGAAGCGGGACACCACCTCCGGCGTGAGCGCCTCGCCCACGCGGCCGCGAACTCCGGATACACTGACCATCAAGCCGTCGTACACGCTGTAACCTCCGTCACGTTGCGCGAAAGCTACCGGGCACCTTCAGACAATCAAGCTGGCGGGCTGGTGCACCGGGCGGTGCGGCGCGCCATTGCGGGAATCGCGCCATCCAGGGATCTTCCGCCGTCGTGACCGATCCGCTCGCTCTCCTTCCCCTCGCCGCCGCGGCGCACGGCGGCCGCGTCGATGCGTTCGAAGCCCAGCAGCTCGTCGCCGCCGGCCTCACGCTCCTGCGTCGCTGCGCGCCCCTGGTGCGCGCCCTGAGCGGCAAGCGCGCCGCGATCCTCCTTCCCACCGGCCCCGCGTTCCTCACTGCCCTCGCGGCGAGCGAGGGGCGCGGCGCGGTGCTCGTGAACCCGTTCGCCGCGCCAGCCGAGATCGAGCGGCAGCTCGCGGATGCGCGCGTGGGCGCGGTGTTCACCATCGGCGCCCTCGAGCGCGCCATCCCGGCCGCGGTGCCGCGCGTGCTGCTCGACGAGAGCCCCGCGCGCGCTCTCTGGTCGAGCGGTGGCGAGCGCCGCGAGATCGATCTCGGCTCGCACGTGGGGTTCTCCATCGAGGGGGAAGCCGACGTCCCCGGTCTCGATGAGGAGGCGGCGATCGTCTACACCTCCGCGATGGCGGGCACCCCGCTCGGCGCGATCCTCACGCACCGCAACCTGCTCGCGAACGCGCGTGCCACGGTGGAGGCGGCGGAGCTGGGTCCCCACGACCACGCCCTGGCGCTCCTCCCCTTCTCGCACCTCTTCGGCCTCACCGTCACTCTCCTCGCCCCGCTCCTCGCCGGCGCCCGCGTCACTCCCATGGCGCGCTTCCACCCCGCGCGCGCCATCCAGGCCATCGAGACGGCGGGGATCACGCTCCTCGTGGGGGTGCCCGCCGTCTACGAGGCGATGGCCGCGGTGCTCGAGCGCCATCACCCGGAGTTCCGCGCGCCGGCGCTGCGCGTCTGCATCTGCGGCGGCGCGCCGCTCTCCACCAGCCTCCAGGAGCGGTGGCGGTCCCTCACGGGCGTGGAGCTTCGGCAGGGGTACGGGCTCACCGAGGCTGCTCCCGTGTGCCTCTTCAACCGCACGGCGCTCCCCAACCGCCCGGGGACGCTCGGCGTCCCCTTCCCGGGCGTCGAGGTCTCCATCCGCGATGACGCGGGGTACGAGCTGCCGCGCGGCGCCGTCGGGGAGATCTGCGTGTCGGGGGAGAACGTGTTCGCCGGCTACGTCAGCGGCGCCGAGCTCGGGCTACGGTGCGAAGGCGGCTGGCTGCACACCGGCGACCTCGGCGCCATGGATGGCGAGGGAAGCGTGTCGTTCCACGGGATGCTGAAGCCGATGTTCACGCGCAACGCGTTCAACATCTACCCGCGCGAGATCGAGCGCGCGGCGCTCGATCTCCCGGGCGTCCGCCGCGCCGCGGTGCACGCGGAGCCGAATCCGCTGCACGAGAACGACATCGTGCTCGAGGTGTGGGGCGACGCGACCGCGGACGAGCTGCACCGGTGGTGCGCCGGGCGCCTCTCCGCGTACAAGCAACCCACGCGGATCATCGTGCATTCGGGGTGAGCGCGGGACGCGGGATGCGGGTTGCGAGACGCGCGGGGCGAGCCGCACGCGGTCCGGCGCGCGGGCTATGCCCGCCCCGAGTGGACGGCGAGCAGCGCTCTCGCCTCCGACGCTCCCGTGCCGCGCTCACCGAGGTCGATCACGCCCCCCGCCACCACCTCCAGGAACGCCTCCACCACCTCGGCGTCGAACTGCTCCCCGGTGCTGCGGCGAAGCTCGGCGAGCGCGTCGCCGTACTCCAGCCCCGAGCGATACGGGCGGCGGCTCATCATCGCATCGAACGCGTCGGCCACGGAGATGATGCGCGCTTCGCGCGGGATGTCCATCCCGCCGAGGCGATCGGGGACGCCGCGTCCATCCAGCCGCTCGTGGTGCGAGCGCACCACGTTGAGCACCACTGGATTGTCGTCGAGCAGCGGCTTCAGGATCCGCCAGCCGAGCACCGGATGCGTCATGATGTGCTCGTACTCCTCGGTGGTGAGCGGCCCCGCCTTGTTCAGCACATCCTCGCGCACGCCGATCTTCCCCACGTCGTGCAGGTGCCCGCCGATCTCGATGTTCCGCACCACGTCCGGAGGGATGCCGAGCATTCTCGCGATGGCCACGCCGTACTGGCTCACGCGAATGGAGTGCCCGCGCGTGTACGGGTCCTTCAGCTCGAGCGCCTCGGCCAGCGACTGGATCCCGGCGAGGAACACGTCCTCGAGCCGCTGCGCCTGCTCCTGCACGCGCTCCTCCAGCCGCTCCTGGTAGTCGCGGTTCTCGGCCACCAGCCGCCGCTTCTCGAGTGCCTGCGCGACACGCGCCCGCACCTCCTCGAACACGAACGGCTTGGTGATGTAGTCCATGGCCCCGGCCGCGAGGCAGGCGACCGCCACCTCCACCTCGGCGACCGCGGTGATCATGACCACGGCCACGTCGGGGTAGCGCTCGCGCACGTGGTGCAGGAGCTCCGTCCCATCCATCCCCGGCATCCGCATGTCGGAGAGCACCAGCGCCACCGGCTCCCGTTCCAGCACGGCGAGCGCCTCGCCGCCGGACCCCGCCTCGAAGCACGTGAAGCCCGCACCCCGCATCAGGCGCACCAGGGCCTGGCGGAGCCGGGGCTCATCGTCCACCACGAGACATCGGTTGGCGGCCGGCCGCTCGGCGTGCGTCACGACTTCCCTCCAGTTATCTTCCGCGAACTCACCAACAGGCACTCCGGATGACCCGCATTTACGACGACGATCTCGATACGGGGTTCGGCACACGCGCCATCCATGCCGGGCAGCGCCCGGAACCGCTCGCCGGCGCGATCATGACCCCCGTCTATCTCACCTCTACGTACGTACAGGACGGCGTCGGAGTAAACAAGGGATACGAGTACGCGCGCGGGCGCAACCCCACAAGGGAGGCGCTGGAACGAAACGTGGCGGCGCTCGAGGGAGGGCGCCACGCCTTCGCCTTCGCGAGCGGCACCGCGTGCGTGGACTCGCTGATGAAGCTGTTCAAGGCGGGCGACCACGTGATCTGCGGCGAGAACGTCTACGGCGGCACCTTCCGCCTGTTCGACCGGCTGCTGAGCCAACTCGGCCTCTGCTTCACCTACGTGGACACGCGCGACCCGCAGCGGATCGCCGATGCCTGCACGCCGCGCACCGTGGCGGTGGTGGTGGAAACGCCCACGAACCCGCTCATGCGCCTCACCGATCTCGGCGCGGCCGCCGAGGCGGCGCACCGGGCCGGAGCGCTCCTGTTCGTGGACAACACCTTCGCCACGCCGTTCTTCCAGCGCCCCTTCGAGCACGGCGCGGACGTGGTCTTCCACTCGACCACGAAGTACCTGAACGGACACAGCGACATGATCGGCGGGATCGCCGTCATCCGCGACGATGCGCTCGCCGAGCGGCTGACGTTCATCCAGAACGCGGCGGGGGCCGTCCCCGGCCCGTTCGACTGCTGGCTCGCCCTGCGCGGCACGAAGACGCTGCACCTGCGCATGCCGCGCCACGACGAGAACGGCCGGCGCGTTGCGGCCTGGCTCGCCGAGCGCCTCGGCGAGGAGCGGGTGATCTACCCCGGGCTCGCGTCGCATCCGCAGCACGAGCTCGCGCGGCGGCAGATGACCGGCTACGGCGGGATGATCACGGTGGACATGGGCACCAAGGAGCGCGCCACGCGCCTGCTCGAGGGAACGCGAATCTTTTCGCTGGCGGAATCGTTGGGTGGAGTCGAGAGCCTCATCAGTCACCCGGCCAGCATGACGCACGCGTCCGTCCCGCCGGCGCGCCGCGAGGAGCTCGGCATCACCGACGGGCTCGTCCGCCTCTCGTGCGGAGTGGAGGACGTGGGAGATCTGCTGGCGGATCTCGACGGGGCGCTCTCGAACGCCACGCGCTGACTCACGCCAGAGAGGGGGCACCATGCCGCGACAGACCCTGGAGAGAATCGCTCCCGCAGCCTGGGAGCACCCGGCAGACCGGGCGGCGCTGAACACGCTGCGCTCGCTCCCGGGCTTCGATGAGCTGGTCCGCAAGATCATGTCCTTCCTCGGCGAGCGCGGCGTGCGGCACCTCTTCACCGCGAACGCCGTGCGCGTGGGACCGCGCCAGCGCCCGAAGCTGGACGCGCTCTACACCGAGGTGCTCGCCACGATGGACTGGCCCGAGCGCCCCGAGCTGTTCGTCTCCCAGACGCCGTTCGCCAACGCGATGGCGGTGGGATTCGAGAAGCCGTTCATCGTGGTGAACACCGGCGCGATCGGGCTGCTCGAGCCCGAGGAGCAGCGCGTGATCCTCGGCCACGAGCTGGGGCACATCATGAGCGGGCACGCCACGTACACCACGCTCGCGCTGATCATCCTGAACGTGGGGCTGACGAGCGTGCCCGGGCTGGGGCTCATCGCCCTCCCCATCCAGCTCGCCCTGCTCGAGTGGTACCGCAAGGCGGAGCTGTCGTCGGACCGCGCCGGGCTCCTCGCGTCGCAGGATGCGCAGGCATCGATGCGCCTCTTCCTGCGCTTCGCCGGGGGCACCGCCACCGATGACGAGATGAGCCTCGACGAGTTCCTCGTCCAGGCGCAGGAGTACGAGGAGGGGGGCACGGCGATCGACTCGGTGTTCAAGGTGCTCAACGTCGCCTTCCGCACCCACCCCTTCAACACCGTGCGCGCGGCGGAGCTGCAGCGCTGGATCCAGTCCGGGGGCTACGATCGCATCATCGCCGGCGACTACCCGCGCCGCGGCGACAGCGATCGCCCGCTCGGCTCCGATTACGCCGATGCCGCGGGCTACTACGGCCAGCAGGCGCGCGGCGCGATGGACCAGGTGGCCGACGTGCTCCGCAGCGCTCGCGATGCGCTCGCCGACGCGTTCCGGGGGCCGTCCGGATCATGAAGGTGCTGATCGTCGGCGGCGGCGGGCGCGAGCACGCCATCGCCTGGAAGCTGCTCCGCGACGACCCATCTCTCGAGCTGATCGCCGCCCCGGGGAACCCGGGGATCGGCGAGCTCGGTCGCTGCGTTCCCGTGGGGGCGACCGACATCCCCGCGCTCGTCGCGCTGGCCGCGGCGGAGCGCCCCGACCTCACCGTGGTGGGGCCCGAGGCGCCGCTCGATGCGGGGATCGTCGACGCGTTCCGCGCGGAAGGATTCCCCATCTTCGGCCCCACCGCGGCGGCGGCGCGGATCGAGAGCTCGAAGACGTTCGCCAAGACGCTCATGTCCGCCGCCGGCGTGCCCACGGCGCGAGCCGAGTGTCACACCGATCCCGAGCGCGCCCGGCGCGCCGTGGCGGCGTTCGGCGCGCCGGTGGTCATCAAGGCGTCGGGGCTCGCGGCGGGAAAGGGAGTCGTGGTCGCCGAGAGCGAGCGAGAGGCGAACGAGGCGATCGATGCCATGCTGCGCGATGCCGCGTTCGGCGCCGCCGGCCGCGAGATCCTGGTGGAGGAGTTCATGCGCGGCGAGGAGCTGTCGGTGTTCGCGCTCACCGACGGCACCACCGTGCTCCCGATGCTCCCCGCGCAGGACCACAAGCGCCTCCTCGAGGGTGACCGCGGCCCGAACACCGGCGGGATGGGGGCGTACGCTCCCGTGTCGCTCGGCACGCCGCCGCTCGTGGACGAGGTGGTGGAGCGCATCTTCGTCCCCACGCTCGGCGCGATGCGCGAGCGGGGCGCGCCGTTCACCGGGCTGCTCTACGCGGGACTGATGGTCGGAGAGCAGGGCCCGAGGGTGGTGGAGTTCAACTGCCGGTTCGGCGACCCGGAGACCGAAGCGATCCTCCCTCTGCTGGAGAGCGATCTGCTCCCGGTCTTCCTCGCCATCGCGCGCGGCGAGCCGCTCGATGGCGCGACGCTGCGGTGGAGCGGCCGGCATGCGGTCACCACCGTGGTGGCGGCGCCGGGGTACCCCGAGTCGCCGGCGCGCGGGGCGCGCATCGAGCTCCCCCCCGCGACGGCGGACGTGCGGATCTTCCACGCCGGCACCGCCAGGGCGCCCGACGGCGCGCTCGTGACCTCCGGAGGGCGCGTGTTCGCCGTGACCGGCGTCGCCGACACGCTGGAGCACGCGCGCGCGGCGAGCGCCGCGGCCGCCGAGGGGATCCGGTTCGAGGGAAGATACTTCCGCCGCGACATCGGGTGGCGCGAGCTGCAACGCGATGCCGGAGCTCCCTGAGACCGAGACGATCGCGCGAGATCTCGACCGGGCGGTGGCCGGCGCCCGGATCACCGGCGCGGCCGTCACCCGCCCCGACGTGCTGCGCGAGACGACGCCGGAGGCGCTCGTGCGGCGCGTCACCGGCGCCACGATCCTCCGCGCCAGGCGCCGCGCCAAGATGGTGGTGCTCGAGCTCTCCACCGGCGACCGGCTCGTGGTCCAGCCTCGCTTCACCGGTGCCCTCCTGATCGACGACGGCAGCCTCGCCGAGCGCGAGCGCCTCTACTCGACGCTCGCCTTCCAGCTCGACGACGGCCGCGCCCTGCATTACCGCGACATCCGCCGGCTGGGCACCGTGTCGCTCATGTCCCCCGCGCGCTGGGAGCGTCACTCGGCGCTGTACGGCGTCGAGCCGCTTGACCCGGCGTTCACCGTGGAGCATCTATCGGGCGCTCTTCGGGGATCCACCCAGGCGGTGAAGAAGTTGTTGATGGATCAGCGGCGCATCGCCGGCATCGGGAACATCTACGCGAACGAGGCGCTCTGGCGCGCGGGGATCGACCCGTCGCGCGCGGGACGCTCGCTCGGCGCGAGCGAGGTGGCCGCGCTGCACGACGCGATCGTCTCCGTGCTGCGCGAGTCGATCGCCGCGCGCGGCACGAGCTTCCGCGACTACCGCGACGCCTCCGGCGAGCGCGGCGCGTTCGCCGAGTCGCTGGCGGTGTACGGGCGCGGCGGCCTCCCCTGCCCTCGCTGCGGCACCCGCCTCGCCGAGACGAGCGCGGTGGACGGGCGCACCACCGTGTTCTGCGCGCGGTGCCAGCGATGAGCCGCCGCGCCGCGCTCCGCCCGCCCCCCACTCCGGACGATCAGCTCGCGCGCATGCGCGCCGACGTGCGCGCGCGGTGCGAGAACCGTCCCGGCGTGTACCGCATGCACTCGGCCGACGGCGAGGTGGTGTACGTGGGGAAGTCGAAGAGCGTGCGCACGCGCCTCCTCAGCTACTTCCGCTGCGCCTTCCCCGAGGAGAAGGGGGCGCGCATCGTGCGCGAGGCGGTGGCCATCGACTGGGAGTACACGCCGAGCGAGTTCGCGGCGCTCCTGCTCGAGCTCACCCTCATCAAGCGCTTCCGCCCGCGCTTCAACGTGGCGATGAAGCGCGACGCGCGGCACTTCGCGTTCATCAAGATCACCCGCGGCCCCGCGCCCAAGCTGCTGGTGGTCCGCGGCGCCAGCGACGACAGCGCCGTGTACTACGGCCCCTTCCACGGCGCGCAGCGCGTGAGCGAGTCGCTGCGGGAGCTGAACGACGTGCTGGGGCTCCGCGACTGCTCCCTCGACCGCCGCATGCACTTCGCCGATCAGCAGGAGCTCTTCCAGCTCGGCGCGCGCACCCCGGGGTGCATCCGCTACGAGGTGCGCAAGTGCCTGGGGCCGTGCGTGGCGGCGTGCTCGGAGGCGGAGTACGCGGGGCGCGTGGCGCTGGCGCGGGCGTTCCTGGACGGCGCGGACGATGGGCCGATGGACACTCTCCGGCGCGAGATGGAAGCGTGCAGCGACCGGTGGGAGTTCGAGCGCGCGGCGGCGCTGCGCGACAAGCTGCACCGCCTGGAGGCGCTGCGCGAGCAGTTCCTGCGCTTCCGCTTCGGCGTGGAGACGCTCTCGTTCGTGTACACCGTCCCCGGGTTCGGCGGGGACGACCGC
>CAMLEQ010000106.1 GCA_946479015.1 uncultured Gemmatimonadota bacterium
CGCCGCCAGAGCCACACCCCCGCGTCACGCCAGTCCCAGGAGCCCGCCACGGCCGGCGCCAGTCCCGGGAGCCCGCCACGGCCGGCGCCAGGCCCGGGAGCCCGCCACGGCCCCGCGTCACGCCAGTACACGAAGCATGCGGCGCCAGCACACGGAGCTCCGCGCCCGACTCCATGCCGGGGATGGATTCGTGCATCAGGGGTCTCACCTTCAACGCGGGAGAGGATGCAGTCATGACGTTGCCGACACGACCGCTGGGATCGAGCGGGCTCGACATCACCGCCGTGGGGTTCGGGGCCTGGGCCATCGGCGGAGGCGGATGGGCGTTCGGGTGGGGGCCGCAGGACGACACCGCATCGCTGAACACGATGCGGCACGCGCTCGAGCTCGGGATCAACTGGATCGACACCGCCGCAGTGTACGGCCTCGGCCACTCGGAGGAGCTCGTGGGGCGCCTGCTGCGCGAGCTGCCCGCGGGCGAGCGCCCGTACGTGTTCACGAAGGGCGGCCTGGTGTGGGACGAGCGCGACCGGATGGCCCCCGCGCGGCGCGTGCTCCGGCCGGAGTCGATCCGCCGCGAGTGCGACGCGTCGCTCCGCCGGCTGGGCGTGGAGCGGATCGATCTCTACCAGTTCCACTGGCCGGATGAGATGGGCACTCCGGTGGAAGACTCCTGGGGGGAGATGGCGCGGTTGGTGGACGAGGGGAAAGTCCGCGCGGCCGGCGTGTCGAACTTCGATGTGGCGCTGCTCGAACGCTGCGAGGCGATCCGGCACGTGGATTCGCTGCAGCCACCCTTCTCGCTCGTGAACCGCGAGGCGGCCGCGGCGGAGATCCCGTGGTGCGCGGAGCACGGCACCGGCGTGATCTGCTACAGCCCCATGCAGTCGGGGCTGCTCACCGACGGCTTCAGCGCGGCGCGGGTGAGCACGCTCGCCGAAGACGACTGGCGCCGACGGTCACCCGAGTTCCAGTCGCCCCGGCTCGAGCGGAACATCGCGCTGCGCGATGCGCTCCGGCCGATCGCGGAGCGCCACGGCACCACGGTCTCGGCTGTCGCGGTGGCGTGGGTGCTGGCGTGGCCGGGGGTGACGGGTGCGATCGTGGGAGCGCGCGCGCCGACGCAGGTGGATGGATGGATCCGCGCCGCGACGCTCGAGCTCGATTCCGCGGACCTGGACGAGATCGCGGCCGCGCTGGAGCGCACCGGCGCGGGGAGCGGGCCGGTGCGTCCCCCGGCGGAGGTCTCGCGCGGAGGGCGCTGAACCGTGTGTGACGTCATGGCGGGGCGGCCGCCCCGCCATGACGTCACACACGCGAGCCCGCGCGCGCGGCGCGCTCCAGGGCCGCGCCGAGCGTCGCCTCGTCCCACGAGTCGTCGTACCGCTCGCCGTTGATGAAGAAGGTCGGTGTCCCGTTGGCGCCGCTGCGCACGCCGCTCATGAAGTCGGCGCGCACGCGCTCCTCGTAGACGTCCTCCTCGAGCGCGATCGCGACGCGCTCGGCATCGAGCCCGAGCACGCGCGCGTATTCCACCAGGTGCTCGTCGTCCAGCGCGAGCTGGTGCTCGAACAGCGTGTCGTGCATCGCCCAGAACGCGCCCTGCGCCGCCGCCTCCTCCGCCGCCTCCGCGGCGTGCAGCGCGAACTCGTGCGACTGCGTGATCGGGAAGTGGCGATACGCGAAGCGCAGGCGGTCGTCGAAACGGCGCAGCAGCGCCTGCACGATCGGGTGCGCGCGCCCGCAGTGCGGGCACTGATAGTCGCCGTATTCCACGAGCGTCACCGGGGCGTCGGCCGGCCCGCGCACGTGATCCTCCGGACCGACCGGCGGTGTGAGATGCGCGCCGTTCATCGTCCGGACCCGGCCGGCGCCGGCGCGCCGAGCGATTCGAGCGCGGCGAGGATGCCATCGGCGCCGGGGTTCACGCCGATCGGCGACACGTAGTTCCAGCGGATCACGCCGGAGTCGTCGATGACGAAGAGCGCCCGCTCGGCCACGCCCTCGGCGCCGCGATAGACGCCGTAGCGGCGCGCCACCTCGCCCTTGGGCTCGAAGTCGGCGAGGAGCGGGAAGTGCAGATGGCGCGCCGCGGCGAACGCGGCATGGCACCACACGCCATCCACCGAGATGCCGACGAGCTCCGCTCCCCCGTGCTTGCGAAACTCGGGGAGAAGCTCGTTGTACAGCGCGAGCTGGTCGCTGCACACCGGACTCCAGTCCGCCGGATAGAACGCGAGGATCACCGGATGCCCCGCCAGCTCGGAGAGCGACGTGCGCTGATCGGGGGATGCCTGGAGGGTGAACTCCGGCGCGGGCGCGCCGGCGGGAAGCGCGCCGGTCGCGGGCGCGGGCTCGCCGTGGGATGCTGCTGACTTCATGCGGGAGCTCCAGTCGAGAGTGCCGCGAGTGACGAGTGCCACGGGCGCGATCCGCGCCCGCACGGAAGGGCGGATGACGTGCAGGCATCATGCCGGTCACCGGCCGACGCAGCGGCCGTCGCCGGCGCGCGGCGAGCGATTTCCCCGACCCGGTGTCGTGGTTCGCCGGACGGACAGCGGCCGTCCGGGCGCGCAACGTGCGCTCCAGCGTCACCGTGCGCGGTGGCGCGCGCACTCGGAGTCG
Source organism: uncultured Gemmatimonadota bacterium (assembly GCA_946479015.1). The sequence continues at coordinate 2,626 of CAMLEQ010000106.1, forward strand.
GAGGGCGGTCGTGCGACACATCGCCGGAGAGACCGGGCCAGACGCATCGCGAACGGCGAACGACGCGCCCACCGCGCACCGCCCGGCCGCGGATGAAACGCCGCGGGCGCTCGTGGTGCTCGCCGCGTCGCTCGGCGGCGTCACGGCCATCGGCGACGTGCTCGCCGGCCTTCCCGCCGATCTCCCCGCCGCGATCCTCGTGGTGCAGCATCGCAGCCAGCGAGGGCCGTCGCTGCTGGCGCAGGTGCTCTCCCGTCGCACGCGACTCATCGTCAAGGACGCGGAGCCCGGGGAGCGGATCCGGGCAGGGGTGGTCTATCTCGCGCCGAGCGCACGGCACCTGCTCGTGCACTCCGACGGCACGCTCGCCACGACCGATGGGCGGCGCATCCGCTATCTCCTCTCCTCCGCCAACCCGCTGCTGGAGTCCGCGGCCTCGGCGTTCGGCGCATCGGTGATCGCGGTGGTGCTCACCGGTAGCGGGATGGATGCCACCGATGGCGTGCAGGCGGTGAAGGCGCGCGGTGGCTTCGTGATCACGCAGGATCCGGCGACCTCGGCGTGCCGACGGATGCCCGCCGCGGCGATCGCCACCGGCGTGGTGGATCTGGTGCTCCCGCTGGAGGCGATCGCACCGGAGCTGTGCGCGCGCGTGGCCGCCATGGCGGCGCCGCCGGATGCGTCACGCTGAGGGGCGTGCACGCTGTGCGCCTTCTCCCGACCGAGCATCCGCTCTCCTCCTACAGACCCTCTCGAGCGCTGCGGGCAACATGGTGAGCGTCCGGCGGCGCGGTGGGGCATGCGCCGCGGCGCGTCCCCCGCGCGGAGGAGTCCATGCTGCGAGACACGGAGTTGCAGGAGCGGATCATGGCGGAGCTCAGGTGGGAGCCGAGCATCCAGTCATCGGAGATCGGCGTATCGGTGCGGAACGGGGTCGTCACGCTCAATGGCACCGTGGACACGTACGCCGAGAAGTTCGCCGCTGAGCGCGCCGTGGAGCGCGTCGCGGGGGTGCGGGCGATCGCCGAGGACCTCGCGGTCCATCTGCCGGGGCGCTACGAGCGCACCGACACCGACATCGCCAAGGCGGCGCTGAGCGCGCTCGAGTGGGACGTCGAGGTTCCGGACGAGCGGATCCGCGTCGTCGCGCGCAACGGCTGGGTGACGTTGGAAGGGGATGTCGCCTGGTTCTATCAGAAGGCCTCGGCCGAACGGGCGGTGCGCAATCTGGCCGGCGTCACCGGCGTCACCAACCTGATCGAGGTCCGGCCCGGCACCCGCGCGAGCGCGGCGGAGGTGCAGGCGACGATCCAGGCGGCGCTGCGACGCAACGCCGAGCTCGAGACGCGGGCAATCGACGTGCGGATCGATGACGGCACGGTGACGCTGATGGGGACGGTGCGCACGGCGGCGGAGCGCGAGGACGCGGAGCGGGCCGCGTGGTCCGCCCCGGGCGTGCGATTCGTGAACGACGAGCTGCGCCTCGCCGAGTGAGCGGGTTCGGGCGCGGGGGCTGGACGCATGACGGAGATGCACGGCGACTGGCGGCACCGCCCCCGTCGCGGGCGGGCCGCCGATCGCTTCGGCGATCGCGAGGTGGAGCGGCCGCGCGCGAGCGATCGCGCGATGGACAACGAGGAGATCGCCGCCCGTCTCGACGAGATGGCGCATCTGCTCGGCGAGCAGGAGGCGGATCCGTTCCGGGTGGAGGCGTACCGACGGGCGGCCGCATCGATCCGCACGCTCGAGGAGCCGGCGCGCGACATCTTCGCGCGCGACGGCATGGAGGGGCTCGACCGGATCCCCGCGGTGGGGCCCGTGATCGCGCGCGCCATCCGCGAGCTGGTGCGCACCGGCGAGCTGCCGATGCTCGAGCGTCTGCGCGGCGAGCTCGGGCGCGGCTCGGTGCTCGGCACCGTACCGGGGATCGGCCCGACGCTCGCGCGCCGGCTCGAGGATGAGCTGGGGATCCAGACGCTCGAGCAGCTCGAGATCGCCGCGCACGACGGCACGCTGGCGACGCTCGCCGGCTTCGGTCCCAAGCGCGTGCGCGGCATTCGCGAGGCGCTCGCCGGCCGGCTGGGCCGCTCCCGGCAGCCGCCGGACATCGCCAACGCGCCGCCGGTGGCCGAGCTGCTGGACGTGGACCGCGAGTATCGCGAGGGCGCGGCGGCGGGGCGGCTTCGACGCATCGCGCCTCGCCGCTTCAACCCCGGCGGCGAGGCGTGGCTCCCCGTGCTCCACACGCGACGCGGCGATCGCGAGTACACCGCGCTCTACTCGAACACCGCGCTCGCGCACCGCCTCGGCGCCACCGAGGACTGGGTGGTGATCTACTACGACACCGCGGAAGGGGAGGGGCAGTGCACCGTGGTCACCGCCGCGCGCGGCCCGCTCGCGGGGCGACGGGTGGTGCGGGGGCGCGAGGCGGAGAGCAAGGCGCTGTACCGCACGCCGCGCGGCTCGGCGCCGGCGGCGCGCACCACCGACCGGGACCGGGAGCCCGCGCGGCCGACCCGCGATGCGCCCCGACCCACGAGAAGGAGGCAACCATGAAGGCCCAGGACATCATGACGACGAACCCGGGCGTCGTCACGCCTGACGACACCACCTCCACGGCAGCCGGACTGATGCGCGACCTGGACGTGGGAGCGATCCCGGTGGTGGACGGCCGCGGCACGATGCGGCTCGTGGGGATGATCACCGATCGTGACATCGCGGTCCGATGCGTGGCGGCCGGGCACCGCGGCCGCTGCCGCGTGGAGGACCACATGACCGCCGACACGCTCGCGACGACACACCCCGACGAGGACGTGCAGGACGTGATCGCCCTCATGGAGCGCGAACGAGTGCGGCGGGTGCCGGTGGTCACCGACGGGATGCACCTCGCGGGGATCATCGCCCAGGCGGACGTCGCGACGCGTCTCGGGCCGACGGAGCCGGCGCGTGTGGAGCATCTGCTGGAGCGCGTGTCGGAACCGGCACACGCGGCGCGGTGACGGGGCGGGGCCGCGCGCCGTGCCGGCGCGCGCGGCCCCGCCCCGCTCACGCCACGCCGAGTCGCTCGGCGACCGCGCGATACAGGCGCAGCGTGATCGGCCCCGGGTGCCCGGCTCCGACGGGACGGCCATCCACGCGGGTGATGGGCATCACGTCGTTCGTGGTGCTCGTGAGGAAGAGCTCCGCCGTGTGCGCGAGCTCGTGCAGGAGCAGGGGAGTCTCGCGCGTGGGCACGCCGAGCTCGGCCGCCGCCTCCAACGTCACCTCGCGCGTGATGCCGCCCAGGATGTGCGGGGTGAGCGGGTGGGTGCGCAGCTCGCCGTCGAGGACGGCGAAGATGTTCGACGTGGAGCCTTCCATGACGATGCCGTCGCGGATGAGCACCGCCTCGTCGGCGCCGAGCTCCACCGCGCGCTGCTTGGCGAGGGTGTTGGGGAGCAGGTTCACCGTCTTCAGGTCGCAGCGCCCCCAACGGATGTCGGGGTGCGTGATGACGCTCGCGCCATGCTCGCGCAGCGCGCGCGGCGGCGTGAACGCGGCAGCCGCGATGTACACGGTGGGGCGAATTCCCGGCGCGGGGAACTGGTGCACGCGCGGCGCGGCGCCGCGGGTGATCTGGACGTAGATGAGCGCCTCCCCGTCGCGCAACGCATCGCGCGCGAGCAGCTCGGCGATGATCGCCGCCAGGGCGTCGGAGCCGGCCTCGTCAGGGGGCGCGATGGAGAGACCGCCGAGCGTGCGGCGCAGCCGGCGCGCGTGCCGGTCGAGCGCCACGAGCCGGCCATTCACGGCGCGGATCACCTCGTAGGCGCCGTCGCCGAAGAGGAACCCGCGGTCGTCCACGGACACGCAGGCGAGCGACCGCTCGCGGAAGGCTCCGTCGAGGTAGACGTGCATGGCGAGTGGGGATGAGAGTGACGCCGGCGGCGCGGGATGCCGCCGATGCGTGCATTCTACTCGCGCGACCCCGGCGGCACGAGGGCGGGCGCGGGCGCTACTGGAGGAGCAGCGCCGTGCGGAGCAGCAGCTCGAAATCGCGATGCGCGATCGGGAGCGTGAAGCAGAGCGCCCCGATGCGCTCGGCGGCGCGGCGCGCCTCCGCCTGCTGATGCCACGCGCCGCAGAGGAGGGCGCGCGTGCCGACGGCCGCGAGACGCTCGCGAAGGCGTCCGGAGCGCGTGGCGGCGTGGTCGATGTCGACGATCGCGATGCACGGGCGCACGCGCGCGGCGGCGCGCTCGGCCGACTCATCGTCGAGCGGGAGATGCGGCTCGTGTCCCGCGGCCGCGACGAGGCTCGCGAGCGCCTCGCGCACATCGGCGCGTCCCGAGAGGACGAGGATGTCCACGGCGGACGGGGAAGCGGCGTCGGGAATGGGTTCGGGAGAGTAGAGGGCGATCATCGATCAGCCAGCGAGCGCGGCGTCGAGCACGGGAGCGAAGTCGCGCCAGCCGATGGGAAGCGTGAAGAAGGGAAGGCCCTCGCGGTGCGCATGGGCGCGGAGCTCCTGGCGACGGGGGCAGCCGCCGAAGAGCAGCACGCGCGCGCTGGAGTCGCGGAGCCACTCACGCCACGCGGCGCGCCGCGCCGGCGGGAGATCGAAATCGAGCATGAGCAGTGCGGGGGCGACGCGCAGCGTGGCTGCCTCCGGCGTCTCCCCGGCGATCGGGCGGAGCGCCTCGCGCCCCGTGGCGGAACAGAACTCCACCAGGAGCTCGGCGATGCTGCCGTGCTGCGCCACCACCAGGATGCGCTGAGTCGAGGCCATGTCCTCCGCTCGGGTGTCGGTGCGGCGTCCGCGTGGGCCGCCCATGCGTAGAAGATTCACGCGTCCTCGCGTAACGGCCGCGCACGCATCGGCGGCGACGCGCGCGCGCGATCGGTCAGGATGCGGCGGCGCCCGGTCAATGTTGCGGAACCTGGTGGTACGAGCGGAAGCGGAGGCGGCGACGCGTGGCACGTTTTGCGCCGTGCGCACGCGAGGCGGCACCGGCGGCTAGCCGACATCGCGCCTCCGCCGCGGCATGCTCAATGCCGCTGAGGACGGGAGTGCCGCGGCGATGAACGTCGCTCGGAACGGACGGCCACGACGGCCGTGCACGTCACGGAGGGGTGCGGGGGCAGTGTGTGCTGCGTCACCATCATGGGCGCGGCCGGGGCTCCTGAACACGAACGGGCCGTCGGGCAATCCGCCCGTCATTCGCCCACGGGGCACTGGCAGAGGGCGACCCAGTCGGAGGAAAACATGAGTCCACGCTTGACGACAATGTGCAGCGCAATCGGGCTGGCCGTCGCGATCTCGTTGGGAGCCGCGTCGACGAGCCAGGCGCAGAACACGACGGACACCAGCAGCGCCGCCCGGAGCGACACGACCGGTCCGACGTCGCAGCGCCGGATCCGGGTGAGCAAGGAGCAGGGAGGCGGCGCGCTCGACACCACGTCCGCTGGCGGCGCGATCGCGCCCACGGACACGATGACCCGCGACACCACGGGCGCGGCGGGCGGTGGCGTGACCGACACGACGGGGATGCGGCGCGACACCACCGGGATGTCGCGTGACACCACGGGTGGTGCGGCAGGTGGCGCCGCCGGCGGCGTGACCGACACGTCGCGGATGCGCGACACGACCGGGCGCGATACCACCGGGATGGGCGTGACCGGAGCCGGCGCGGCGACCGATTCGGCGACGAATCGCAGCAACATGAGCGCCGATACCACCACGAACCCCGCGCGGAGCGACACCACGATGGGTCGCGACACCTCGGGGATGAGCCGCGACACCACGACCAGCCAGACCGGCGTGACCGCGAATCCGCCCACGGGCGTGTCCACCGACACGACCGGGAACGCACCGCGCAGCGACACGCTCACCACCACGCCCGCCACGCCCGACACGATGCAGGCCGGCGCGACGGTGAGCCCCGCGACGCCGAGCGACACCGGCTACAACCAGCCGGGCACCGCGCGCTCGCGGTTCTTCCAGAACGGCTTCTACATCGGGGCCGGCGGCGGCGCCGCGATCCCCGTGGGGAACTTCAAGGACGGCTACAACACCGGATGGAACGTCAACATCCCGATCGGCTGGCAGTCGCAGACGACTCCGTGGGGTGTGCAGCTCGATGCGTCGTACGACCGCATGAACGGCAAGTCGCTCAGCTCCGGCGGCATCTCCGCCAACGTGCCGGATGCCTCGATCTGGGCCGGGATGCTCGACCTGACGTTCCGCGTGCCGCTGGGCGCCGAGAGCCGCTCGGGGCTGTACCTGCTCGGTGGCGGCGGCGTGCACCACTTCAAGGATTACGGTGGCTCGTCGGTCACCTCGGGCGGCGTGACGTACAGCTCGACGGGTAGCTCCGCGACGAAGTTCGGCGTGAACGGCGGCGCGGGATTCGACTTCCCGGTGGGCATGCTGAACCTGTACGTCGAGGGACGGTTCATATCCGTGTTCACGAAGGGGAAGAACACCAACTACGTGCCGGTGGTCGCCGGCATCAAGTTCTTCTGAGCCGCGTGTGCGACGGGCCGCGCCGCTCCGTGCGATCGTGCGGGGCGGCGCGGCTCGCGCCACGATCCGCATGCGCCATCCGACCTCGCTTCTCCTCCTCGCCACGCTGATCCCGCTCGTTCCCATCGCCCTGCCCGGCCAGGGACTGGGTGGGTCGCGCCCCGGCCCCGTGTCGATCGACACCGCGCTCGCGCGCGACACCGCGTACGGCGGCGTGGCGCCGGCGCCGCACGAGAGCGCGTCGGGCACCGTCGCGCCGACGGCGGACAGCGCGCTCGGCGCCGCGCCGATGGCATCGCCGGGGCCGGCGGCCGCAGGTGCATCGCCAGCGTCGCTCCCGTCCTATCTCGAGCCGCTGTCGCCCACCGCGCACGACTCCGCGGCGTCCGAGGTCACGCGCGCCGCGGCCGAGGACGATTCGGGGCTGCGCGTCGTCGTGTCGATCGCCGATCGGCGCATGTGGACCGTGCGCGGAGCGGACACGCTGCTGAGCGCGCCGGCAGCGGTGGGAATGGACGCGCGGCTCGACTACCAGGGACGCGACTGGACCTTCCGCACGCCGCGCGGGGTGCGCACGGTGCTGCGCAAGCACGCGAGTCCGGTCTGGATCCCTCCCGATTGGCATTACGCGGAGGTGGCGGCCGAGTACCGGTTGCGCCTCACGAAGCTGTCGCGCGACGAGCCGGTGATGCTCAGCGATGGGCGGCGCCTCGAGGTCCGCGGCGACGAGGTGGGGGTGGACGATCCGGCGGCGGGCTTCGAGCCGCTCCCGCTGGACGAGGAGATCGTGTTCGACAGCACGCTCTTCATCCCGCCCTTGGGCACCAAGAACCGCCGCGTGATCGGGGAGCTCGGCGAGTACCAGCTCGACCTCGGCAACGGCTACCTGCTGCACGGCACCCCGCACGCGAACACCATCGGCACCGCCACGACGCACGGATGCGTACGCCTCCCCGACGACGCGATCGCGTGGCTGTACGAGAACGTGCCGGTCGGGACGAGAGTCTACATCTACTGAGGCGCGCGCGAGCGCTCTGGCTGGGCGCCGCTCGGGCTTCTCGGCCGGGGCGCCGCTCGGGCGGGTTGGCTTGGCTCCGCTCGGGCTCCTCCGCCGGGGCGAGTTCCGCTCGAGCTCCTCGGCCGTGGCGCCGGGGGCCATTCGCTTCGGCGGCGTGCGCGCTTACACGCTGCGAGCCTCCCCGGGCGCCAGCGCGTTCGGCGCGCCTGAAT
>CAMLEQ010000107.1 GCA_946479015.1 uncultured Gemmatimonadota bacterium
AGCTAAGGGGATTGCCGGGGATTCGGGACTGGGGGCCCCGAGGGGCTGGGACCTGGTGGCTGCACCACCAAAGGACGCGTGTCGCGTGTGGGGAACTGACGGAAAGGGGAGCGAGGTACGGCGCGTGCAGGCTCGGATGTGGAGTGAGTCCCTCTACATCCGGCCCTACACCCGCTCTCCCCCGCATCTACCCCCGTCAGTCTCCCACACGCCATACGCGTTCCATGGTGGCCCAGCCACCAGGTCCCAGCCCCCCGGGCCCCCCCGGGCCGCAAGCCCCCTCCCCACCGGGCACGCCGCTTGCCCTTTCGCTCTCGTCCACCGAGCTCGCGATGTCCCGCCAGACGCCACGCACGACGCCGTGCATCCATTTTTCGAGCGGATCAATGAAGGCGCCAAGCGCAGAGTGCTCGCCCTCCAGGACTACTTCGTCCTGGCGTGGAACGCGATCCGGTTCATCGTCGCGCGACCGTTCTACGCGTCGGACCTCGTCCAGCAGATGGACGCGATCGGCGTGCAGTCGCTCGGCATCGTGCTGCTCACCGGATTCTTCACCGGCATGGTGCTCGCGCTCCAGTCGTCGGTGCAGATGGCACAGTTCGGGGCCACCATGTACATCGGCCGCCTCGTCACGGCGTCGATGATCCGCGAGCTGGGACCGGTGCTCGCGGGGCTGATGGTGGCCGGAAGGGTGGGCTCCGGCATCGCCGCGCAGCTCGGGTCGATGCGCGTCACCGAGCAGATCGACGCGCTCAACACGCTCGGCACGGACCCGATCAAGAAGCTGGTCACGCCGCGGCTCCTCGCCGCGCTCATCATGCTCCCCGTGCTCACCATCCTCGCCGACTCCGTCGGCATCCTGGGCGGGAACGTGATCTCGGCGCTCTACGTCGGGATTCCCACCTCGCTCTACTGGCGCACGGTGTGGGAGCAGATCGCCTCCGGCGGGTTCGTGCTGCGCTACGTCCCCACGGACCTGATCCAGGGGCTGTGCAAGCCATTCGTCTTCGGCGGGATCATCGCCGTCACCGGGTGCTACTTCGGGCTCAACACCACCGGCGGCACGGAAGGGGTGGGCGTCTCCACCACGCGCACGGTGGTCACCGGGAGCATCCTGATCCTCGTCGTGGACTACTTTCTCACGCAGATCCTCCTCTTCCTGTTCTCGTGATGGATCACGACGTGCCCGACGACGAGACGCCCGATGCGACCGTCGACGACCGTTCCCCACCACTCCGGCGCGCCGACGACCGCGTGCGCGAGCGCCAGGGGGCGGCGGTGCGCGAGGCCATCCGCTCGGAGCTGCGACGCGACGCGGCCACCGAGGGGCACGTGGCGCTCGCGGAGGCCGTCGAGGATCGCGAGCCGATGGTGGAGCTCGACGGCGTGTGGCTCTCCTTCGAGTCGCCGATCCTCGAGGACGTCTCGCTCACGGTGCATCGCGGCGAGACGCTGGTCGTGGCCGGAGAGTCGGGGACGGGGAAGTCCACGATGCTCAAGCTCATCCTCCGTCTCCTCATCCCCGACCGCGGCGACGTGTTCGTGGCCGGCGAGCGCATCAACGATCTCAGCTTCGAGGACGCGCTGCGCGTGCGGCAGCACATGGGGATGGTGTTCCAGGGGGCGGCGCTGTTCGACTCCATGACCGTGTTCGAGAACGTCGCGTACCCGCTGCGCGAGCACACCGATCTCTCGGAGCGCGAGATCGAGGAGCGCGTGCGCGAGAAGCTGCGCATCGTCGACCTCGATCCCGACCAGGTCATGGAGCAGCTCCCGGCCGAGCTGTCCGGCGGGATGAAGAAGCGCGTGGGCATCGCGCGCGGGATCGCGAGCAACCCGGAGATCATGCTGTACGACGAGCCCACCTCGGGGCTCGATCCGCTCACCACCGGCACCATCACGCGGCTCGTCATGAAGCTCCAGCGCGAGCTGGACGTCACGAGCATCGTCGTGTCGCACGACATCCGGTCGGCGTTCCGGATGGCGACGCGCATCGCGCTGCTCGCGAACCGGCGCATCAAGTTCGTCGGCACGCCGGAGGAGATGACCGGGAGCGACGATGCGTACATCCGTGACTTTCTCGGCGGGTTCTGACTCCGCATCCGATCCGGCCGCGCGCGTCCCGCGCGGCGGCCGCTGGGGGCGACCATGAAGCGCTCGACGTTCATCACGTGGGACCAGTTGAAGGTGGGGGCGCTCATCCTCGCGGCGCTCGCCATCCTGACCATCGCCGTGGTGAAGCTCGGCGAGGCGGCCAACCTGTTCACCAAGCGCTACGATCTGGTCACGTTCCTCCCGAACGCGAACGGGCTGCGCGAGGGGGGCTCGGTGACGGTGGCCGGGCAGCTCGCCGGAGTGGTGAAGCGGATCGACCTGCTTCCCCCGGGCGGCGACACCACGCGCAGGTTGCGCGTGGTGATGGAGCTGGACCAGCGCGTGCGGTCGCAGGTGCGCGAGGACTCGCGCGTGAAGCTCAAGAGCCTCGGCCTGCTCGGCGACAAGATCCTCGACATCACCCCAGGGACGCCGCGCGCCGCGGTGCTCGCCCCCGGCGACACCGTGCGCGACGTGCCGGCGCTCGACTACGAGGCGGTGATCGAGCAGGCATCCGGTGCCGTGGGCGATCTGGTGGAGCTCACCCACGATCTCCGCTCCATCACCGGCGGCATCGTTCGCGGCGAGGGGACGATGGGGCAGCTCATCACCAGCCGCACGCTCTACGATCAGCTCACGGAGTCCATGACCGCCCTCAACACGGTGCTGACACGCCTCCAGCAGCGGAACGGCACCTTCGGGCGGTTGATGGACGATCCCACCCTCTACGACCACATGGCGAGCGTCACCGCGCAGCTCGATACCGTGCTCCGGCAGATGCATTCCAGGAACGGCACCCTCGGCCGGCTGATGTACGATGATACCCTGTACACGCGCATGGTGAGCGCGACCACCACCGCCGACTCGCTGATGCGGCTGATGACCACCGGCGATGGCTTCGCGGCGCGCATGCTCACCGACCAGACGCTGTACGACAAGCTCGAGAAGACGCTCACCGACCTGAACGCGATCCTCGATGACCTGCACCGGAATCCGCGCAAGTACACCAAGGGGATGATCAAGGTGTTCTGACGGAGCGCGGCGGCGCGGTCCGACGGGGGCGGGCAATACCTTCCGCCCCCCGCGCGGGTGTAGCTTTCAGCGGTGCTCGCCGTTCTCCTCCTCGCGATCCTCGGGATCTCGCTCGCCGCGCCGCTCGTCCGGCTCTCCCACGCCGATCCGCTCGCGATCGCCGCGTGGCGGCTGTTCTTCTCGCTGATCATCATCGCCGGCTTCCTCCTCCCACGCCGCGGCTGGCGGCAGTGGCGCCGGCTCGACGCGCGCGGGGCGGCACTGGCGATCGGCGCCGGCGTCATGCTCGCGCTCCATTTCTGGAGCTGGAACGCCTCCGTCGCGCTCACCACCGTGGCCGCCTCCACGCTGCTGGTGAACACGCAGCCGGTGATCGTTGCGCTCGTCTCCGCGGCGTGGCTGCACGAGGCGCCCCGTCCGCGTCAGTGGCTGGGGATCATCGTCGCGGTGACGGGCGCCGCCGTCGTGGCCTGGGGCGATGCGGGTATGGGGAGCGGCTCCGGCACGGCGGGCGCGCACGCGCTGCTGGGCGACGCTCTCGCATTGGCCGGCGGGGTGGCGGCCGCGCTCTATTATCTTGCAGGACGACGGCTGCGGCAGGTGCTCGACCTGTGGCCGTACGTGGGGCTGGTGTACGGCGCGTGCTTCGTCACGCTGCTGGCGATCGCCGGCGTGCTGCACGTTCCGCTCGTGCCGCAGCCGCCGCGCGAGCTCGCCATTTTCGCCGGGCTCGCGGTGGGACCGATGCTCCTCGGTCACACCGGGATGAACTGGGCGCTCCGCTATCTTCCCGCGTACGTGGTCAACCTGACGGTGCTCGGCGAGCCCGTGGGCGCCACCGTGCTGGCGGCGCTCCTCCCGGGAATCCGCGAAGTGCCGCCCGCCGCCACCTTCGCCGGGGGTACCCTGGTGCTCGCCGGCATCCTCCTCGCGCTCTCTCGCGCGACGATCAACACCGAATCGACGGCAGCCAGTGATGCGGTATGAGCTGAATGTGGTCGCCACGCGTGGCGACATCGTGGAGTCGCGGCACCGGGTCCATGCCGCGATCGTGGACGAGCGCGGCGCCCTGCGTGGCTCGGCGGGCGACCCCACGCTCGTCACCGTGTGCCGGTCGTGCGCGAAGCCCTTCCAGTCGATGAGCTTCCTCGCCACCGGCGGCTTCGACGATCTCGGCTGGGGGGACGACGAGCTGGCGCTCGCCTGTGCCTCGCACGGCGGCGAGCCGGAGCACGCCGCCATCGCGCAGGCGATGCTCGAGCGCATCGGGCTCGAGGAGGGCGATCTCGTCTGCGGTCCGCACGATCCCCTCTCCCGCCGCGGCGTCCGGCTGCTACAGCAGTCCGGCGAGACTCCCACGCGCCTGCACAACAACTGCTCCGGGAAGCACGCCGCCATGCTCGCCTACGCGCGCGCCGAAGAGTGGCCGACGCTCGGCTACGAGAGTCCGTGTCACCCGGTGCAGCAGCGCGCGCTGGAGCAGCTCTCGGCGTGGAGCGGCGTCCCATCGCAGCAGATCGGCCAGACGGTGGACGGCTGCGGCGTGGTGGCGTTCGCCCTCCCGCTGGAGGCTACCGCGCGCGCCTTCGCCCGGCTCGGCGCTGCCGCGCGCCGCGGGGACGAGGTGCCCCGGCGCGTGGTGGCCGCCATGTGCGGCCACCCCTTCCTGGTCGGCGGCACCGATCGCTTCGACACGGTGCTGATGGAGGAGACCGGCGGCGAAGTGCTGTCGAAGGTGGGTGCCGAAGGGGTGCACGCGGTCGCCATTCCCGATGCGGGGTTGGGCGTCGCGGTGAAGGTGGAGGACGGCGCCAGCCGGGCGCAGCACCCGGCGGTGCTCGCGCTGCTGCAACGGCTCGGCGTCCTCCCCCAGGAGCTCCCCCCACGTCTCGCGCTCTTCCTGCACACCCCGATCGTCAACACCCGCGGCGCCACCGTCGGCGAGGTCCGCCTCGAGCGGTAGCCGCGTCGGATCACTTCTCCTTGCACGCTCCTGATGACGCTCACCACCTCCGGGTCCAGCATCATTGAAGCACTCGATGTTCCCACGCGCGACCTCGTGTCGCTCGCGATCGTGATCGCCACGGGCGACGAGCCCGCGCTGCGCGGTGCCATGGCGCGCGCCGTCGAACAGGCACTCGACCCACTGTGGGTGGAGGAGCTGATGCTGCAGTCGTATCTGTTCGCGGGCTTCCCGCGCGCGCTCAACGCGGCGCGCGAGTGGCGCCGCGCCTCGGGACGCCCGGCGCCCTCCGAGGACGAGTCCATCGATCCCGTGCGCGCCGGCCGGTTCCGCGAGCGCGGCGAGCGCACCTGCGCCACGGTGTACGGCGACATGTACACGCGGCTGCGGACGAACATCAAGGCGCTCCACCCGGCGCTCGATGCGTGGATGATCGACGACGGCTACGGCAAGGTGCTGGGACGTCCTGGGCTCGACCTCCGGCGGCGCGAGCTGTGCATCGTCGCGGTGTGCGCCGCCCTCCAGCAGGAGCGCCAGCTGCACGCGCACCTCCACGGTGCACTCCATGCCGGTGCCACCCCGGCCGAAGTCGAGGGGGCGCTGGAGCTCGCCGGAACGTCGCTCGCCCCCGACGTCCGGCGCCGCTTCTTCCACCTGTGGGCGCGGGTGCGAGGCTGATGGCGTCGTTCATCGATCGGGCGCGAATCCAGGTGGAAGCCGGTACGGGCGGCTCGGGGGCCACGTCGTTCCGGCGCGAGCATCGCGTGCCCATGGGTGGTCCGGATGGCGGAGACGGCGGGCGGGGAGGGGACGTGATCGTGCGCGGTGACGCGAACCTCGCCACGTTGCTCGATTACACCTACCGTACCCGCTTCGCCGCCGAGCGCGGGGAGCACGGGATGGGCTCCAACAAGACCGGGCATTCGGGGAAGAGCATCGTGCTTCCCGTGCCCCCTGGCACGGTGATTCGCGACGTGAACACGGGGGAGATGCTCGGTGAAGTCCTGGCCGAGGGGGACGAGGTGCTGGTGGCGCGCGGCGGGCGGGGAGGGAAGGGGAACGCGTACTTCGCCACGGCCACGCACCAGGCGCCGCGCGAGTGGCAGCCGGGGGAGGAGGGGGAGGCGCGCGAGATCGAGCTGGAGCTGAAGCTGATCGCCGACGTGGGGCTCGTGGGGCAGCCTAACGCGGGAAAGTCCACCCTCCTCTCGGTGATCTCCGCCGCACGCCCGAAGATCGCGGACTACCCATTCACCACGCTCTCGCCGAACCTGGGCGTGGTGCAGCTCAGCGATCATCGCACGTTCGTGGTCGCCGACATCCCGGGGATCATCGAGGGGGCGCACGAAGGGCGTGGCCTCGGACTCCAGTTCCTGCGCCACATCGAGCGGACGCGGGTGCTCGCGTTCCTCATTCCCATCGACGCCATGGATTGGCAGCTCGAGTACGACACGCTGCGGCACGAGCTGGAGCAGTACGCGCCGGGGCTCGCGACGAAGCCGCACTGCGTGGTGTTCACGAAGATGGACCTGCTCGGCGACCTCGAGCCGCCGCCCATCCACGCGCCGGATGCGTTCGGGGTGTACGCGATCAGCGCGGCGGCGCGGCTCGGGCTCGAGCCGTTGCTCGCGGCGCTGTGGAGCAAGCTCCTCGAGCTGCGCCGCGTCGCCACGGTGAGGGCGGAGGACGCCGCGCTCCCCTGACGCCGACGCCCGGCGACGGGCGCTCGCGCTCGCGCTCCTTCCGGGAGTGGGAGCGATCACGTATCGCGACCTGGTTGCGACGTTCGGCTCCGCGGAGCGGGCGTTCGATGAGGCTCCCGGGTTGAAGGGGCGCCAGGCGGCGCTCACCTCGGCGGACGAGGCGATGGCGCGCGCGGGCAGGGTCGGCGCGCGGCTCCTGCTGCCGACGGATGACGACTGGCCGGCGGCGCTGCGGGATCTCCCCGATCCACCCCCGGCGCTCTTCGCCGTCGGTGATCTCGCGGTTGCGCGGGCGCCGCTGGTGGCGATCGTGGGGACGCGCGGCGCGACGTCATACGGCGAGCGGGTGGCGCGCGAGATCGCCGGCGCGCTGGCGCGCGCCGGCGTGGGCGTGATCAGCGGTCTGGCGCGGGGCATCGATGGCTGCGCGCACCGCGCGGCGCTCGAGCGCGGTGGCCGGACCGTGGCGGTACTCGGCACCGGCGTGGACATCGCGTATCCCGCCGCGCACCGCACGCTGCACGCCCAGATCGGTCGGCGCGGGCTGCTCCTCTCCGAGGAGCTGCCGGGTGAGCGCGCGAACGGCGGCTCGTTCCCGAAGCGGAACAGGATCATCGCCGCGCTCGCGCAGGCGACGATCGTGGTGGAGGCGCCGGCGCGGAGCGGCGCGCTCATCACCGCCGCGCACGCGCTGGAGCTGGGACGCCAGGTGGCTGCCGTACCGGGGCCGATCGACGCCCCGCACTCCGTCGGCTCGAACGAGCTGCTGCGCGACGGCGCGATCGTCATCGCGGCGGTGACCGACGCCCTCGCGCTCGTGGGCGCCGTTCCACCCGTCCGCTCCTTGCCGCCGCTCGCCACCCCCGCGGAGCGCGCGGTGTGGACCGCACTCGCGGCCGGACCCGCAGATCTCGACCTCCTCGCCGCGCGCGCCGCCCTCCCCGCGCGCGACTGCCTCGCCGCCGTCACCGCGCTCGAGCTCGCGGGCGCGGTGGAGTGCGAGATGACCGGGCAGGTGCGAAGGAGGTGATAGGGGCTGGTCGCTAGACCACCATGAAACGCGAGTAGCGTGTGGAAGGCGGTCGTAGGGGAGAGGAGATGGGTAGAGCGCGTGTGGGGCGGGATGTAGAGAGAGTTCACCCACACCCGAGCCTACACGCGCTCTACCCATCCCCTCTTCTCGTTGGTTCCCCACACGCGACACGCGTTGTCTGGTGGTCCACCCCCCACACACCACCCCCTGTATAGATTCCAGTTGTGCCCCGTCACCTCTACATCCACGTCCCCTTCTGCGCCCGCCGCTGCGCGTACTGTGACTTCGCCATCGCGGTGCGTCGCGTGGTGCCGGTGGCGGAGTACGTGGACGCGGTGGCGCGGGAGCTGGCAATGCGTGCTCCGGACGACGCGCCATGGGAGGTGGACACCCTCTACCTGGGGGGTGGCACCCCGTCGATGCTCGGCGCGGATGGCGTCGCGCGCCTCCTCGACCGCGTGCGCGAGCGTGTCCGCATCTCGCCCGGCGCCGAGGTGACGCTGGAGGCGAATCCGGAGAACATCACGCCGGAATCCGTGCGCGCGTGGCGCGCCGCGGGGGTGGGGCGGCTCTCCATCGGTGCGCAGTCGTTCGATGACCGCGTGCTGGCGTGGATGCACCGCACCCACGATGCCGAGCGCATCGTGCGCGCCGTCGAGCACGCGCGCGGGGAGGGGATCGAGGATCTCTCCCTCGATCTCATCTTCGCCCTCCCCGAGTCGCTGGAGCGCGATTGGGAGCGCGACGTGCGAACCGCGCTCTCGCTCGAGCCCACGCACATCAGCCTCTACGGGCTGACCATCGAGCCGGACACGCCGCTCGGTCGCTGGCGCGACCGGGGCGCGGTGACCGAGGCGCCGGAGGAGCGCTACGAGCGCGACTTCCTGCTCGCGCACGACCTTCTGGGCGCGGCGGGGTACGATCACTACGAGGTGTCGAACTACGGGCGGGCGGGGCACCGCGCCCGCCACAACTCCTCGTACTGGCGCCACGTCCCGTACATGGGGGTGGGACCGGCGGCGCACTCCTTCGACGGGGCCAGCCGGCGCTGGAACATCCCCGCCTACGCGGAATGGGCCCGCGCCGTCGCTGGCGGTCGCGATCCGTCGGCCGGAGCGGAGGTGCTCACCGGGGAGGAGCGAGCGGCCGAACGAGTCTATCTGGGACTGCGGACGATCGACGGCCTCGACCTGGACGACGCGATGGCCCGGCGCGTGCTTCCCTGGCTCGACACCGGATGGGCGACCCTCTCCGGCACGCGTCTCCGGCTCACCGCCACGGGGTGGCTACGGCTCGACGCCCTGGCCGCGGACTTGACGCTTGTCGGAAGTCGTTAGTAGATTTGAACTTATGGGGCACCAACAGCTCAACGATCGCGAGCGGCGCGTCCTCGAGGCGGTCATCCAATCGTACGTGGAGACTGCTGAGCCCGCAGGCTCGCGGATGATCTCGCGGCGATTCGGGCTCGGCGTGTCTCCGGCGACGATCCGGAACACCATGAGCGACCTGGAGGACAAGGGGTTCCTCTTTCACCCCCACACCTCCGCCGGTCGCGTGCCCACCGACATGGCGTACCGCGTGTACGTGGACAGCCTCATCCGCTTCTCTCCCCTCGACGCGCAGGCGCGCGACGCGCTGCTCGAGCAGCTCTCCGGCGGAGGCACGGCGATCGAGGCCATCCTCCGGCGCGCCGCGCAGGTGCTCGGCGTGCTCACCCAGGAGCTCGGCGTCGCGCTCGGTCCGCGGCTGGACGAAGCGCGGCTGGAGCGGCTGGAGCTGATTCGCGTCTCGTCGGAGCGACTGCTGCTGGTGCTGCGCCTCGATGGCGGCGCGGCGCGCAGCATCTTCGTCGAGGTGCCGGGAGAGATCGCGGAGAAGGTGCTGGCCGAGGTCTCGCTGGTGCTGAACGAGCGGCTGGCCGGGCTGACGCTGCGCGAGATCCGCGCGACGCTCGGCCAGCGACTGCGCGATTCCACCGCGCATGGCGAGACGAGCGAGCTGCTGAACATCTTCGTGCAGGAGGCCGACCAGTTGTTCGACGTGTCGCAGCGGATCGGAGAATCCGCCGTGATGCTGGGGCAGACGTCGCTGGTCGCGGAGCAGCCCGAGTTCGCTCGGGGGGAGGCGCTCCGCAAGCTGCTGGCGCTCACCGATCGCCCGGAAGAGCTGGGGGAGATGCTTCGCCGGCACCGCTCCGTGTCCGGGATCTCGATCACCATCGGCACGGAGCACACGGATCCGGCGCTCTCGGACTTCACCGTCGTGACCGCCGAGTACCGCGCCGGCGCGCTCGCCGGCGTCATCGGCGTGATCGGGCCCACGCGGATGCCGTACGACAAGGTCATCACGCTCGTGACGCACACGTCGCGGCTGATCAGCGACCTGCTCGACTGACGGCGCGGGGCTCGGGAATCGGG
>CAMLEQ010000108.1 GCA_946479015.1 uncultured Gemmatimonadota bacterium
TCATGCGCCGCCCCCGCGCGTTCCTTTCCCGAGTCCCGATTCCCCAGTCCCGAGTCCCGACTCCCGCGCCCTCAGCTCCCCGCCCGCTGCCCCGGCAACGGCGCCGCCTCTCCGCGCTCCGACTGCAGCCGCGCCATGTAGCGCTGCGCTTCGGAGATCCGCTCCACCTCGATGGCCATCGCGTCCACGGACTGCTCGATGCGCTGGAGCTGCGCCGAGAGTCCCGCGTCGAGCTGCTGCACGGGCTTGTGCTCGAGACGGCGCGCGTAGGCGCGCGCGATCGGCTTCCCGATGGCGATCACCGCGATCATGATGAAGAACGCGATGACGAGGTCCACCGCCTGCGGCGGGATCGTGTTGTCGACCGGCGGGGGAAGGGGAGGAAAGCTGGTGCTGGTGTTCTGCACCTCGCGCGCGGCGCGTGCCTGCTCCTGGGCGGCGCGCACCTGCTCGCGGATCTGGTTCCTGATCTGCGTGCCGAGATCGGACCCGTCGCCCCCTTGCTGCGTCCGCGGAAGCTCCGGCGCTTGCGGTGTCTGCGGTGCTGCTGGCGCCTGAGGCGCGGTGGCGTTCTGCATGGTTCCCGCTCCGAAGCGCGGAGGGCGCGGCGCGTGATGTCGCGACGTCGCGCCTCCGCTGTTGATCTCAATGTACGATGCCGGCGCGCCCGCGGTCGAGAGGCCGCCCGGCACCACCCTACCAGCCGTTCCGCTCGCGCAGCGCGGTCACGTGCGCGACGTGGTGCCGCCCGTGCCAGGAATACAACCCGAGCACCTCGGACAGCGGCACCACGCGCCCGTACTCCGGGTGACGGTAGCCGCGCCGGAAGTCCTCGGGGCTCATGGCGCGGAGCAGCGTCACCCAACGCGCGTGGAGCATCTCGAGGAACCCGAGCGAGACCTCCGTCGGCGTGGCGGTGCTGTCGGGGAGCTCCGCCCAGCGATCCTCCATGTACGGCTTCACGATCGGCTCGTCCTCGGTGAGCGCGAGCTTGAAGCGGACGTAGGCGTTCACGTGGCTGTCCGGCACGTGGTGCACGAGCTGGCGCACGGTCCAGCCGCCCGGACGATAGGGCGTGTCGAGCTGTTCGTCGCTGAGTCCCGTCACGGCGGCGCGGAGCGCGGCGGGGGTGGCGGCAATGTCGCCGATCCACGCGCGGCGCTGCGCGTCATCGACGTCGGCGAGCGGCGCGTACTTGCCAATCGGATAGCGGAGGTCGGTCACGATGGTGCTCTGGTCAGAGAATGGTGAACTCGCGCGCGAACGCGAACTCGCGCGCGGCCGCGGAGGTTCATTGCCGGGACTCGGAGAGAAACTCCACCCCCCGCCATCCGTACGATGGGATGCCGGATGGTTGTTTCCAACGGGCGCTCCTCCGGCGCGCCCGGTCGAGAGAAGCGAGGAGCACATGAAGTCGATCTGGAACCCTGGCGATTACGCCTCGAACCGCTGCCCGCGGTGCAAGAAGATGGTGAGAACCCGGTTCGAGCTGCGCACGGTGCGACTGGCGCGCTCCCAACTGTGCGTTCCCGATCTGCTCGTGGACGTGTGCACGGAGTGCGACCACATGGTGTCGATCCCGCCGCAGTCGCTCCCGCAGCTCCGCGAGGCCGGGCTGGCCAAGTGAGCCGCGGCCGGCGCCGCCGGCCAGGGGAGCGCTCGTCAGGCATCGGCGGCCAGCCGCTCCGCCGCGAGCCGGACCACGCGCCGCTCGTTCTCGAAGGCCAGCGCGCCGGGCGCGTCGGCGAGCGCGGTCCATCGCGCCTCGTTCACCTCGTGGTCGTGATCGCTCACCGATCCCCGCACGGCGCGCACGAGAAAGAAGTACACCTGCTTGTGGATGCGCACGCGGGTCCCATCGCGCGCGGTGGCCACGTACCAGTACTCGATCGGCTCGAGGGGAGCCACGAGCTCCCCCTCGATCCCGGTCTCCTCGCGCACCTCGCGGAGCGCGGTGGACTCCGGCGTCTCGTCCGGCTCGATCAGCCCCTTGGGGAGCTGCCAGCGCGGCGGCTCGCCGACGGAGATCAGCACGATCTCGGGACCGCGCGCGCCCGCGCGCACCACCACGCCGCCGGCGGAGCGCTGCTGCTCCGTCTTCATGGCGCGCCGCGCGGGCTTGCGCTCGGCGCTCACCGCACGCGCACCGCACGGCGCACCGGCGGCCAGGTGGGGCTCTCGCCGGAGAAGTCCACCACCATGTCGTAGTCCCCCGGCGCGAGCCCGCCGATCCGGGCGGCCCACGCGCGCGGGCGCGACGGCATGGGATCGTGACACACCATCACGCGCCGCGCGCCGGACACCGTGGCGCGGATCACGCCGCGGTCCACCGTCCACCGCCCGGTGGGCGCGACCACGTCGCATCCGTTGGCGCTGCCGATGATCAACGTGGCCGTGCCCGCCCCGCCGAGGGCGGACACCCGCGTGCCCCCGGTGGAGTCGGCGAGCGAGTCGGCGCGCACGAAGGCGAGCGCTCCCGAGGGCGCCCTGGGGGGCGCGGGCACCGCGCGCGGCGCGCAGGCGAGCGCGAGCGCCAGTGCGGCCCAGCCGAGTGGTGATGATGCCCGATGACGGTCGATGAGTCCCTCCCGTTCCCTGGAAATATGCATCGGGATCCACGCGCGCGGGGGAGGGCACCGCGCGCTCGCTGCGCGCGCCGGTGCTTGCCCCGCGCGCCGCGCGCGGACATCTACCACGGTGTGATCCCGCTCCCCATCGACGATGTCCTTCCCGCGCTCCGTGCCGCGCTCGCGGCGGGACCGAGCGCCGTGCTCCAGGCGCCGCCGGGCGCCGGCAAGACCACGCGCGTCCCGCTCGCGCTCCTGGATGCGCCGTGGCTCGCGGGGCGGCGCATCCTGCTCCTCGAGCCGCGCCGCCTCGCCGCGCGCGCGGCGGCCAGACGAATGGCGCTCACGCTGGGGGAGAGCGTGGGGGAGCGCGTGGGGTGGCGCATGCGCATGGACACTCGCGTCGGCCCGCGCACGCGCATCGAGGTGGTCACCGAAGGGGTGCTCACGCGCCTGATTCACGCCGATCCGGCGCTGGAGGGGGTGGGGCTCGTGATCTTCGACGAGTTCCACGAGCGCAGCTTGCAGGGAGACACGGGGCTCGCGCTCGCGCTCCAGACGCGCGACGTGCTGCGCGAGGAGCTGCGGATCCTGGTGATGTCCGCCACCCTCGACGGCGCGGCGGTGAGCGCGCTGCTCGGCGATGCACCGGTGGTCACCAGCGAGGGGCGCGCGCATCCGGTGGAGGTGCGACACCTCCCGCGCCGCGCGGATGTGCGCCCGGAGCGCGCGGCGGCCGCCGCCGCGCGGCGCGCGCTCGCGGAGACCGAGGGAGACGTGCTCGTGTTCCTCCCCGGGGCGGGGGAGATTCGCCGCGCGCGCGAGCTGCTCGAGGAGGAGCCGCTCCCCGCGGGGACGTACGTGGCACCGCTGCACGGCACCATGCCGCAGGACGCGCAGGACCTGGCGATCGCGCCGAGCGCGGCGGGGCGCCGGAAAGTGGTGCTCGCCACCTCCATCGCCGAGACGAGCCTCACCATCGAGGGAGTGCGCGTGGTGGTGGACGCGGGGCTCGCGCGCGTGCCGCGCTTCTCCCCCCGCACGGGGATGACGCGCCTGACGACGGTGCGCGTGTCGCGCGCGTCGGCGGAGCAGCGGTGCGGGCGCGCCGGGCGCGTGGCGCCGGGCGTGTGCTACCGCCTCTGGCCGGTGGAGGAGGAGGCGCACCTCGTGCCGCGGGCGACGCCGGAGATCATGGAGGCCGATCTCGCGCCGCTCGCGCTCGACCTGGCGGAGGCGGGGGTGAGCGATCCCGCGCAGCTGCGCTGGCTCGACGCGCCGCCGGCGGCGTCGTACGCGCAGGCGCGCGAGCTCCTCGGGGAGCTCGGCGCGCTCGATGCGCGCGGGCGCATCACGGCGCACGGGCGCCGCATGGCTGGCCTCGCGATGCACCCGCGCCTGGCGCACATGGTGCTCGCGGCGCTCGAGATGTCGCGGGACGATGCGGCGCTCGCGTGCGAGCTGGCCGCGCTGCTCGCCGAGCGCGACGTGCTGCGCGGGACGAACGGCGCACCCGACGCCGATGTGCGTCTGCGCGTCGAGGCGCTCCGCGGCGGCGGGCGGGGCGCGGGGTGGGAGGTGGACCGCGATGCGGCGCGGCGCGTGCGGGCGCAGGCGGAGGCGTGGCGCGAGCAGCTCGGCGTCCCCCGCGCGGCGGCGGACTCCGGGCGCGCCGGGGCGCTGCTGGCGCTCGCCTACCCCGACCGCGTGGGGCAGCGGCGGCCGGGGCGGGAGCCGCGCTGGCTGCTGCGCAACGGCACGGGCGCGCTGCTCCAGGGCGCGCAGACGCTCGCGTCGGCGCCGTGGCTCGTGGCGGCGGAGCTGGACGGCGCGCGCCCGGAGAGCCGCATCTTCCTCGCCGCCGAGGTGGAGGAGGAGGCGGTGCGGGAGCTGTTCGCCGGGCAGGTGGTGACGGAGCGCGCGGTGGAGTGGGACGACGCGGCGCGCGCCGTCATCGCGCGCGGCCGCGAGCGGCTCGGCGCGATCGTGCTGCGCGAGCGCCCGATCGCGGATCCAGATCCGGAGCTCGTCGCGCACGTGCTGCTCGGCGCGGTGGCGCGCGCCGGCGTGGACGCGCTCCCCTGGAGCGAGAGCGCGCGCCGCCTGCGCCAGCGCCTCGCCTTCCTGCACGCCCGCGAGCCGGACGCGTGGCCCGACGTGTCCGATGCGGCGCTCGCCGCCTCGCTCGACCGGTGGCTGGCCCCGCGCGCCTGGGGCTTCACGCGGCTGGACGATCTCGCGCGAGTGGACCTCGCCGATGCGCTGCTCGCGATGCTCCCGTGGGAGCGGAGAGCGGAGCTGGACGAGCTGGCGCCCACGCACGTGACCGTCCCCAGCGGCTCGCGCATCCCCATCGACTACGCGGATCCCGCCGCGCCGGTGCTCGCGGTGCGCCTGCAGGAGATGTTCGGGCTCGCCGACGGGCCGCGCATCGCGCGCGGCGCGGTGCCGCTCACGCTGCACCTGCTCTCCCCCGCGCACCGCCCCGTGCAGGTGACGCGCGACCTGGCCGGATTCTGGCGCGGGAGCTACTTCGACGTGCGCAAGGATCTCCGCGGGCGCTACCCGAAGCACCACTGGCCCGACGATCCCATGCGCGCGGCGCCCACCAGCCGGGCGAAGCGGCGGGAGTGAGAGCGGACGCCCTCAGCCGCGCCCGGGCGCGGTGACGTACGACACGAACCAGTAGTAGTCGAGCTCCACCACGTGCACGTCCTCCGCGCGGTCGCCGATCGCGGCGCGCACCTCGTCCGGGGTGGGGAAGTTCTTGATGATCTCGTAGCCGTCGCCGTTCTCGAGGCGCCGGAGCTGCATCGTGTTCCCCGCGTCATCGCGGCGCGAGAGCGGGGTGCTGCTCCCCTCCACGTACCGGTTGTCCACGTGCACCACGCGCGCGCCGGGGCGCAGCCGCGCGTGCAGCGACGAGAGAAAGCGACCCAGCTCCTGCCGCGGCACGTGCGACCACCAGAACCCGGAGAAGGCGCCATCGAAGCGGCCGGCGACCGCGTCGAGCGCGAAGGCGTCGCCCAGCTCGAAGCGCACGCGCGACGCCTGGTGCGGCTTCGCGCGCGCGATCTCCAGCACCTCGGGATTGACGTCCATGGCCACCACCGAGCGCGCGCAGGCCGCGATCGCGTGCGTCCACCACCCCGTGCCGCAGGCCACCTCGAGCACGTCGCGCCCGGTGAAGAACGTCGGGAGCACGCGGCGCAGCGCCGCGAGATCGGTGCGCCGCTCCGGCTTCTCGTACACCCGCTCGTACTCGCGCGCGCGCCGCGCGTAGTAGGTGGCGAGATCGTCGCTCATGCCCGTGTCCGTGTTCTCGGCTTCCAGCCGAAGCGGTCGAGGGAGATGCGCCCGCGGGCGTCGAAGCGCACGCCCTCGAGCTCGAGACGGAGGCGCTGCTCCAGGCTCCCGGCCGGCTCCCCCGCGCGTGGGCTCACGCGCCCCTGCGCGTTGATCACGCGGTGCCAGGGGAGCGCGGTGTTGGATGGGAGCGCGTGCAGCGCGTAGCCCACCATGCGCGGCTGGCGCGGGAGGCCGGCGAGCACGGCCACCTGGCCGTACGTGGCGACGCGCCCGCGAGGGATGCGCCGCACCACGGCGTAGATCCGCTCGTAGCCGCCGTTACGGGAGGGCACCCAGGTGCTCGAGCGCGCGCGTCACCCAGTAGCGCGCATGGTGGGCCGCGTACATCGCGGGATCGATGCGCCGCTCCTCCGGCGTGGGCTCGCTGCGCGAGAACTGGCGGTACACGGCGGCCGTGTACTCGTCGAGCGGACCGCAGGGCAGGTGCCCGCGGTGGTGCAGCACGATCCGCGCTCCGTCGTGTCCGAACGGAGCGCGGCCGTTGAGCATCTCGGTGAGGTTGCGCGGGTCCCAGGGGAACGCCCCGGGCTGGCGCGTCCCCATCCACGGGTCGTCGCGCCGGCGGAGCTCGTACCCGGGGTCGATCAGGAGCCCCGCCGGCGTCTCCAACGTGCGAATCGGGCGAACGATGGGGGGCATGCGCAATGGGTCAGTGAGTCAGTGGGTCGGCGCGACGGTACCGCGCCATCAACTCTCCGTCGCCTCGTACTGTTCCTTCAACTTCGCCACCACGCCGGGATCGGCGAGGGTGGTGGTGTCGCCGAGCGCGCGCCCCTCGGCGATGTCGCGCAGCAGGCGGCGCATGATCTTCCCCGACCGCGTCTTCGGCAGGTCGGCGCTGAACAGGATGTCGTCGGGGCGCGCGAGCGCGCCGATCTTGTCGGCGACGTGGTCGCGCAGCTCGTCGCGCAGCTCGGCCGACGGATGATGCCCCTCGCGCAGCGTGACGAACGCCGCGATCGCCTGTCCCTTCAGGTCGTGGTGCTTCCCCACCACCGCCGCCTCGGCCACCGCGGGGTGCGCCACCAGCGCGGACTCCACCTCCATGGTGCCGATGCGGTGTCCCGCCACGTTGAGCACGTCGTCCACGCGGCCGAGGATCCAGAAGTAGCCGTCCTCGTCGCGCTTGGCGCCGTCGCCCGGGAAGTAGAGGTCGGGGCGCCCCGGCCACTTGGAGAAGTACGTGTTCACGTACCGGTCCGGATCCCCCCAGATGGTACGGAGCATCGACGGCCACGGCTTGGTGATGGCGAGCAGCCCGCCGCCCACGGGGATCTCCTTCCCCTGGGTGTCGAGCAGTGTGGCCGAGATGCCGGGGAAGGGGACGGTCGCGCTCCCGGGCTTGGTGGGCGTGACGCCGGGGAGCGGAGTGATCATGATCGCGCCCGTCTCCGTCTGCCACCACGTGTCCACGATCGGGCAGCGCTCGTGGCCGATGTGCTCGTGGTACCAGATCCAGGCCTCGGGATTGATCGGCTCTCCGACGGAGCCGAGGAGGCGGAGCCGCGAGAGGTCGTGCCGCGCGGGGAGCGCGCTCCCCCACTTCATGAACGCGCGGATCGCCGTCGGCGCGGTGTAGAAGATCGTGACGCCGTACTTCTCGCACAGCGCCCAGAAGCGGTCGCGCTCCGGCCAGTCGGGGGCGCCCTCGTACATCACGCAGGTGGCGCCGCACGAGAGGGGGCCGTACACGAGATACGAGTGTCCCGTCACCCAGCCCACATCGGCGGTGCACCAGTAGACGTCATCTTCCTTGAGGTCGAACACGAGCTTCGTGGTGGCGTGGCATCCGGTGAGATAGCCGCCGGTGGTGTGCACGATCCCCTTCGGCTTCCCGGTGGTGCCGGACGTGTAGAGGATGTACAGCACGTCCTCGGCGTCCATCTCCTCCGGCTCGCGCGTCCCCTCCGCGTGCTGCATGAGCCGGTGCCACCAGTGGTCGCGTCCCTCCACCATCTCGGCGAACGCCTCGTCCCCCCCCGCGCCAGGGCGGCGCTGCACCACCACCACGCTCTCGATCGACGGCGTCTCCTCGAGCGCGCGATCCGCGTTCCGCTTGAGCGGCACCACCGCGCCGCGGCGGTATCCGCCATCGGCGGTGATGAGCACCTTGGCCTGCGCATCGTTGATGCGGTCGCGGAGCGACTCCGACGAGAAGCCGCCGAACACCACCGAGTGCGGCGCGCCGATGCGCGCGCACGCGAGCATGGCGATCACCACCTCGGGGATCATCGGGAGGTAGATCGCCACGCGATCCCCCTTCTTCACGCCGAGGCGGTCGAGCACGTTCGCGAACTTGCAGACCTCGCGGTACAGGTCCCAGTACGTGAGCGTGCGCGTGTCCCCCGGCTCCCCCTCCCAGATGAGCGCCGCCTTGTTGCGGCGCGCGCCGCGGATGTGGCGGTCGAGGCAGTTGACGGAGGCGTTGAGGGTGCCGCCGGTGAACCACTTGGCCCAGGGGGGATTCCACTCGAGCACCTTGCTCCACGGCGTCATCCACTCGAGCTCGCGGGCCTGCTCGGCCCAGAACGCCTCGGGGTCGCGCGCCGCGCGCTCGTAGATCTCGCGCGAGGCCACGTGCGCGCCGCGCGCGAAGCCGGCGGGGGGCGTGAACTTCCGGTCTTCCTGGAGGAGGACGTCGATGTCGGTCATGGCGACGTGGAGTTGAGGACGTGAAGTCGGTCACCCCTATGTTATCCCGGGAGTCGGGGGGTGCAAGGACGAGCCGGACACTGCATTTCGTTTGCCCCCGCGACGTGCTACTCTACGAGGATGCACACCCTGATGGCGCGGCGACCATGACCGAGCCCGCGGTTCCGCCGACACCGGAGCCCGAGTTCCAGCCCGACTTCGATCCCGTGCACCGCTTCTCCGCGTGGCTGGAGCGGATGGGGAAAGCGGAGGCGACGATCGACGCGTACCACACCGACGTGGCGGACCTGGTGCGCGCGTACGCGCCGCGCCCGGTGCGCGAGCTGGCGCCGGCGGAGCTGTCGGAGTACCTGCGGGCGCGCGCCACCTTCGAGGGGTGGGCGCAGCCGACGGTGCGGCGCCACCTGCAATCGATCAAGTCGTTCTACCGGTACCTCGTGGTGGAGGAGGGGGTGCGCGCCCCCGGGCCGGCGGAGGCGCTGGCGGAGCCGGTGCCCGAGCCGAAGGCGCCGCACGTGATCCCGGAGCGGGAGGTGCGCGAGATCTTCGCGTGGCTCGAGACGCGCGCCGCGGAGCCGGGCGGGGCGGCGGAGCGGATGGACCTCGCGCTGTACGGGCTGTGCTACCATGCCGCGCTCCTCATCTCCGAGGCGATCGGGCTCACCATGGACGCCGTGCGCGGCGGTCCGGCGGTGATGCAGCTGGACGTGGTCGGCCGGCGCGGGGAGGAGAGCCGGGTGATGGTGGACGGCGACGCGGCGCGGTGGCTCGCGGCGTGGATGGCGGAGCGTCCGGCGCCGAAGCGGACGGCGCACGCGCCGTTCGTGTTCATCCATCCGCGCACGCGGCTGCACACGTCGCGGCAGCGGGCGTGGGACCGCCTGCGCCGCATCGCGCGCGCGGCGGGGCTCCCCCAGGAGACGTGCGAGACGATCGGTCCGCACACGCTCCGTCACTCGTATGCCGCGCACCTCGCCGCGCGCGCGCTCGGCGTGGAGGAGCTGCGCGCGGCGCTGCGGCAGCGCTCCCCGCGGCACGCCGCCGTGTACCTGCGGAGCGCCGATGGGTGAGCGCGTGGTGGAGGTCGACGGGCTGGTGCGCGCGTTCGGCGCGCGGCGCGCGGTGGACGGCGTGAGCTTCGCCCTCGCGGCCGGCGAGTGCCTGGCGCTGTTCGGCCCGAACGGGGCGGGGAAGACCACACTGCTCCGCATGCTCGCCGGGCTCCTGAAGCCGACGGCGGGGACGGCGCGCATCGGGGGCGTGGTGCTCCCCGGCGGTCCCGAAGTGCGGGGGGCGGTGGGGCTCATCTCGCACGCGAGCATGCTGTACGGCGCGCTGACCGCGCGCGAGAACGTGGAGTTCGCGGCGAAGCTCTACGCCGTGCGCGCGCCGCGCGCGGCGGCGGAGGCGGCGCTCGCGCGCGAGCGCATCCTCGATCGCGCGGAGACGCCGGTGCGCTCGCTCAGCCGCGGGCTCCAGCAGCGCGTGTCCATCGCGCGGGCGATGGTGCACGAGCCGCGCGTGGTGCTGCTCGACGAGCCGTTCACCGGGCTCGACGCCGCCGGCGCCGCCGCGCTCGGCGCCGCGCTGCTGGAGCTGCGCGCG
>CAMLEQ010000109.1 GCA_946479015.1 uncultured Gemmatimonadota bacterium
CGTACGTGGCGGACGCCGTGGAGCCGCGGAACCGCGCGAAGGGGCTCGGCTGGCTCTCCGCGGCGACGAACGTGGGGGTGATGATCGGCCCGGCGTTCGGTTCCGTGGCCACCTACCTCGGCTCGGCGGGTCCGGGGCTGATCGCGGCGGCGCTGTGCGTGCTGAACATCGGCTTCGCGTACCGCTTCCTCGGCGAGACGCACGGCGCGGACGCGCGCGCCCGCTCGCGCAAGGCCCCCGGCTCGCCGCTGAAGGCGATCGCGCGCGTGGCGTTCAGGCCGGGGGACATCCCGTCCCGGCTCATCTGGACGTACTCGATCGCGATCGGGTTCTACTACGGGACCAATCCGATCATCTCGCTGTTCCTGATGCAGCGCTTCGGCATCACCACGCACACGATCGGCTACTTCTTCGTGTACATGGGGGCGCTGAACGTGTTCTTCCGCGTGGGCGTGCTCGGCCGGGTGGTGGACCGCTTCGGGGAGGCGCGGTCGAGCCGCCTGGGGATCGCGGCGCTCGCGCTCGGGCTGGCGACCATTCCGCTCACGCACCACTTCCCCCTTCTCGCCCTGGCGGCGGCGCTGCTCCCGCTCGGCGCCACGCTCACCTTTCCCGCCGTCACCGGAATGCTCTCGCAGGTGGTGGGAGACCACGAGCGCGGCGTGTACATGGGGGTGCAGCAGACGTACGGCGGGGTGCTGCGGGTGATCGGCCCGTTGGTGGCGGGCAAGGTGTGGGACGCGTTCGGCGTGGTCCCCCCCTTCTGGCTCTCGGCGACGGTGGTGGCGAGCACGATCGGGCTGGGGATCGGGCTGGAGCGGTTCAGCAGGCAGACGGGAGAGCATCCCGTGCCGGCGGAGGGAGCGGGCGCTCCCCCCGGGCCCGCGCCGCACGGCGAACCGGTGAAGGAGCGCACGGTCGTCGGAGAGTAGCCGGGGCGCCGGTCGCGGCGCCCTCCGCGTCCGGGCACGCGCCCGGCTCGCGTCATCGTTGCCGAGCGATGCATCCCCTCGTCGATGGGGGGTATGAGCTCCCCAGCCACGACGCGCCTGGAGCCCGGGTGGCCGGGCTCGCTCGCGCACTCCCCATCATCGCACCACACCACGCTCGCGCGCGATCCGCATCGCGCGGCGATCGCGCGTCGGGTGGTGCTCGGCGTGGTCTGGATCGCGTGCGCCGCGTACGTGCTGCACTACCTCCGCCACGGCTGGGTGCCGCACGACGAAGGGACGCTGGCGCAGAGCGCCGAGCGCGTGCTGCGCGGGCAGCTCCCCCACCGCGACTTCGACGACGTCTACACCGGCGGGCTGAGCATGCTCGACGCCGCCGCGTTCCGGGTGCTGGGCGCGAGCCTGCTCTCGCTCCGGCTGGTGCTGTACGCGGCGTTCCTGCTCTGGGTGCCGGCGCTCTACTACATCGCGCTCCGCTTCGCCGCGCCGGTGGCCGCGGGCGCGAGCGTGCTGCTCGCCGTCGCGTGGAGCCTGCCGAACTACTCGGCGGCGATGCCCTCGTGGTACAACCTGTTCCTCGCCACCGCCGGCGTCGCCGCGCTGCTGCGGCACGTGGAGACGGGGCGCCGGCGGTGGCTCGTGGCGGCCGGCGCATGCGGGGGAGTGTCGTGCCTGGTGAAGATCGTCGGCGTGTACTACATCGGCGCCGCGCTCCTCTTCCTGCTGTACCGGGAGCAGTGCCTCGCGCGCGACGAGCGCTCGGGCACGTCGCGCCGCACGTGGGGATACTCGCTGCTCGCCACCGCGGGGGTGGCGGCGTACCTCGCCGTGCTCGTCGCGCTCCTCTGGCGCCGGCTCGGCGCCGCGGAGGCTGTGCACTTCCTCGTCCCAGGCGCGCTGCTCGGGGCGCTGCTGCTCCGGCACGAGTGGGCCGCGCCCCCCGCCGCCGGGGCCGATCGCTTCCGGACGCTCGCCGCGCTGGTGGCGCCCTTCGTGGCCGGCGTGCTGCTGCCGGTGCTCCTCTTTCTCATCCCCTATCTCGCCACCGGGGGCGTGGGCGCGCTGGTGCGCGGCGTATTCGTCACGCCGGCCAAGCGGCTGCAGTTCGCGGCGGTGCACCCGCCGATGGGAGCGCGGCTGCTCGTCGTGGCGCCGGTGCTCCTCCTCGCCGGCATCATCCCGCTGGGGCGGGCGCGACTGTCGTGGGTCACGCGAGGGCTCGTGGGCGCGTGCCTGGCCCTCGTCCTGCTCGTCTCCGACCAGTCGATCGTGTACTGGTCGGTGTGGAACTCCATGCGCGCGCTGGTGCCGCTGCTCGCGGCGGCCGGTGTGTGGACGGCGCTGCGCGACGCGCCCGGGCTCGGGACGGTGCGCCGGCAGCAGCTCGTGGCACTGCTCGCGGTGTGCGTGCTCACGGCGCTGGTGCAGTTCCCGTTCGCCGCGCCCGTCTACTTCTTCTACGTCGCGCCGCTCGTGGCGCTGGCGGGGCTCGCCGTGATCGCGGTGCAGCCGCGGCCGGCGCGGGTCGGCCCGGCGGCGCTGTGCGCCTTCTACATCGCGTTCGCCGCGCTCCGCATTCACCCGGGGTTCATCCACGCCATGGGATACCGGTTCCTGCCGGATGACCAGACCGTCCGCCTCGACGTCGACCGCGGGGGGATCGACGTGACCGCCGCCGATGCCGCGAGCTACCGCCGCCTCGTGCGGCTGCTCCGCGCGCACGCCTCCGGCGGATACACGTTCGCGACGCCGGATTGCCCGCAGGTGTACTTCCTGTCCGGGCTCCGCAACCCGACGCGCACGCTGTACGACTTCTTCGACGATCCGGCGGGGCGCACGGCGCGCGTGCTCGGCGCGCTGGACGCGCATCGCGTCACGGCGATCGCGCTCGCGCGGCACCCGGAGTTCTCCGGCCCCGTTCCCGCCGATCTCGAGCGCGCGCTCGAGGCGCGGTACCCGCGCAGCGAGCCGGTGGGGGACTTCATGGTGCGGTGGCGCGAATGAAGCCCGGCGCCGCGCTCCTGGAGCACACGCTCGCCTACCGCCTCTGGCAGGCGCCGTTCGCCGAGCGCAAGCTCGCGCCGCTCTTCCGGCACGGCGGCGTGCGCGGCGCGCGCCGCGTGCTCGACGTGGGATGCGGGCCGGGGACGAACGCCCGCCACTTCGCGCACGTCGACTATCTCGGCGTGGACTTCAACGCGCGCTACATCGCCTCCGCGCGGCGGCGGTACGGGGATCGGTTCCAGGTGGCGGACATCACCGCGTACCAGGTGGCCGAGGGGGAGCGGTTCGACTGCATCCTGGCGAACAGCTTCTTCCATCACATCGACGACGAGAGCACGCGCCGCATCCTCGCCCACCTCGCGACGCTTCTCACGGACGATGGGCACGTGCACATCCTCGATCTCATCCTCCCCGAGCGCCCATCGCTCTCCCGGCTGCTCGCGCGCTGGGACCGCGGCGACCACCCGCGCCCGGTCGAGCACTGGCGCTCGCTCTTCGAGAGCGCGTTCGAGCCGGTGGTGTTCGAGCCGTACCCGCTCGGCGCGCTCGGGCTCACGATGTGGAACATGGTCTACTTCAAGGGACGCTCGCGCCGATGACCCTCACGCCGCCGCGCATCTCCGTCGCCGTGCCGCTGTACAACGAGGAGGCGGGGATCCCGGAGCTGCTGCGCCGCGTCCGCGCCGTGCTCGACGCGCTCCCCGGCGGACCGCACGAGATGGTGCTCGTGGATGACGGGAGCGCCGACCGGACGCTGGCGCTGCTCGAGGCCGAAGCGGCGGCGGACGAGCGGATCGTGGTGATCTCGCTCTCCCGGAACTTCGGCCATCAGGCCGCGCTCACCGCCGCGCTCGACCACGTGACGGGGGACGCGACCGTGGTGATGGACGGCGACCTCCAGGACGCGCCGGAGCTGATCCCACGTTTCCTCGAGGCGCACGCCTCGGGGTACGACGTGGTGTACGCCCAGCGCGCGAGCCGCCCCGAGGCGTGGTGGCTGCGCCTCTCGTACCGCGTGTTCTACCGGCTCCTCGACCGGCTCTCGAGCGTGCCCGTGCCGCTCGATGCCGGCGACTTCTGCCTGATGTCGCGGCGCGTGGTGGAGCAGCTCCGCCGCACCACCGAGCGGCACCGGTTCCTGCGCGGGCTCCGCACCTGGGTGGGCTTCCGCCAGGTGGCGCTCCCGGTGGAGCGCTCGGAGCGGCACGCGGGGCGCAGCAAGTACACGTTCCGCAAGCTGCTGGGCCTCGCGTTCGACGGCATCTTCGCCTTCTCCATCGTCCCCATCCGCGCCTCGGTGCTGCTCGGCGCCGTGGCGATCGCGCTCTCCGGCGGCTTCGCGGCGTACGCGGTGTGGGCGAAGCTCTTCCTCGACCGCAGCCCGCGCGGCTTCACCGCGCTCACGCTGCTCATCATCTTCCTGTCCGGGGTGCACCTGCTCTTCCTCGGGATCATCGGGGAGTACGTGGGGCGCGTGTACGAGGAGACGAAGGCGCGCCCCGTGTACATCATCGGCGCGCTGATCCGCCGGACGTCCGTGCGCGCGCCCGATGGCGCGGGGCTCGCGCCGGCGATGCCGGCGCCGGGGCGCCACGGCGCCGCCTCGCGGTAGCGGCACGCGTGCTTCCCGATTACGGCCGGAGCTACCGGGCGCTGTACGAGGCGCACTGGTGGTGGCGGGCGCGCGAGCGGTGGATCCTCCGCGCGCTCGCGCGCCGGCGTCCGCCCCGGGCGGGAGGCGCGGCACTCGACATCGGGTGCGGCGACGGCCTGTTCTTCGACCGCCTCGCGGCGCTCGGCTACGAGGTGGAGGGCGTGGAGAGCGACGCTGCGCTGGTGGACCCGCGCGGCGCGCACCGCGCCCGCATCACCGTTGGGCCGTTCGACGAGCGCTTTCGCCCGGGAAAGCGCTAC
Organism: uncultured Gemmatimonadota bacterium; assembly: GCA_946479015.1. The sequence continues at coordinate 4,869 of CAMLEQ010000109.1, forward strand.
GCGCTGATCGTGATGCTCGATGTGCTCGAGCACCTGCACGATCCGCTTGGCGCGCTCCGGCACGCGGTGTCGCTGCTCGAGCCCGACGGCGTGTTCCTCGCCACGGTGCCGGCGTTCATGGCCCTGTGGACCACGCACGATGTGCTGAACCAGCACGTGACGCGCTACACGCGGCGCGCGCTCCGCTCGCTCGCCGAGCGGGCCGGGATGCGCGTGGATCACGCGCGCTACTTCTTCCACTGGCTGGCGCCGCTCAAGCTCGTGCAGCGCGGCGCTGAGGCGGTGACGCACCCCGCGCCGCGGCCGCCGCGCGTGCCGCCGTCGTGGATCAACCGATCGCTCTACGGGCTCTCGCTGCTGGAGCAGCGAGCGCTCGGCGCCCTTCCCCTGCCGTTCGGCAGCTCGCTCCTCCTCGTGGGCGGGCGCCGCGACCCCTGAGGCCACTCCCCCCATGGCGACAACCACCGATCCGCGCGGCAGCGCCGGCTCCGGCGCTCCCTCCGCTCCCCCCGCCCCGCACGCGAGCACCACGCTGCGCGACGATCTCGCGAGCGCGGTGGGGCCGTGGGTCGCGATCATCCTCGCCGTGCTCGCCTTCTTCCCCATCGCGAACTGGATCCCGGGCGGGCACGAGGCGCCGTGGTACCGGCTCGTCGCGAGCACGTGGGTGAGCGGGGGCGCGATCGCGATCGGCGTCGGCGTGGTGCTGGCGATCCTCGCGCGGCGCATCGATGCGCTCTGGCACGAGGGCGCGCTGGATGGCGTGGTGGCGCGCTGGGCGCGGCGGCCGGTGGCGGGCGCGCTCGCCATCGCCGCCGTCGCGCTGGCGTGCTACCTGTGGGCGGCGCTGCACGTGCTCAGCGGCAAGCCGCTGCTCATCGACGAGATCGTGGAAGTGATGCAGGCGCGGATCTTCACCGGCGGCGCGCTGTCGCTCCCCACGTTCGCGCACCCGGAGTTCTTCAGCAGCATGCACGTGGTGGACACGCAGGGGCGCGTGTACTCGCAGTTCCCCGCCGGCGGTCCCGCCATGCTCGCCCTCGGAGTGCTGGTGCACGCGCCGTGGCTCGTGGGCCCGGTGTGCGGCGCCATCGCGGTGCTCGCGTTCGCGGCGTGGGTGCGCGCGGTCGAGCCGCGCCCCGGCGTGTCGCTCGCCGCCACGCTCGTGTTCGCGCTCGCGCCGTTCACGGTGTTCATGTCGGGCTCGCACATGAATCACGTGACCGCGCTGATGTGGGTGACGATCGCCATGGCCGCCACGGCGCGCGTGGTGACCGCGGACGCCCCGCGTCCGGGGCTCGCGCTCGTCTCCGGGCTCGCCTTCGGCGCCGCGGGGACCATCCGGCCGGTGGATGCGCTGGCGTTCGCCCTTCCCGCCGGCGTGTGGTACCTGTGGCGGGCGCTGCGCGACCCCCGGCGGTGGCGCGACGCCCTTCCCGCGGCCGCCGGCGTGGCGATCCCGCTCGCGGCGCTGCTGTGGGTGAACGCGCGCACCACCGGAGCACCGCTCCTCTTCGGCTACGAGGTGCTGTGGGGGAAGAGCCACGCCCTCGGCTTCCACGCGGCGCCGTGGGGGATGTCGCACACGCCGGCGCGCGGGCTCGAGCTGGTGAACCTCTACTTCCTGCGGCTCCAGACGTACTTCCTGGAGACGCCGCTCCCGTCGCTCCTCCCGGTGATCGGCGCGCTCGCGCTCACCCGCCGGCTCGACCGGTTCGACCGCTACCTGCTCACGAGCGCCGCGCTGCTCGTGGGGCTGTACTTCGCGTACTGGCACGACGGCTTCTATCTCGGCCCCCGCTTCGTGTACCTGCTGCTCCCGGCGCTGGCGCTGTTCACCGCGCGCTTCTTCCCGCTCGTGCGCGAGCGGCTGGGGAACGGGGCCGGGTATCGCGCCACCGTGTACACGGCGCTGTGCGCGCTGCTCATCGCGCTGGTGGCCGACGTGCCGATCCGCGCGCGGCAGTACGGGAGCGGGCTCGTCACCATGCGGTGGGACGCGGACAGCGCCGCCGAGGCCTCCGGCGTGCGCGGCGCCCTGGTGCTGGTGCGGGAGAGCTGGGGATCGCAGCTCGTGGCGCGCCTGTGGGCGCTCGGCGTGCCGCGGCCGGAGACCGAGCTGCTCTACCGGAACGTGGATGCGTGCGCGCTGGAGCACGCGCTGGAGCGCCTGGAGCGCGACGGCACCTCCGGGGCGGCGGCGGTGGCCGCGCTGTCGCCGATGCTGCGCGACTCCGCGCGCGTGATCGGGTCGCCCTTCTCGCCGGACACCACCGAGCAGTACCTCGCCGGCACCGTGTACGACGCGCGCTGCCAGGCGCGGATCGCCGACGACAACCACGGGTTCACGCTGTACCCCCCGCTCCTCCTGGCGCACGGCGGCGGCAACGTGTACGCGCGCGACCTGCACGGGCGCGACACGCTGCTCGTGCGTGCGTACCCCGGCCGCCCGCTGTACCTGCTGCGCCCGGCGTCCGCGGCCGTCGGCGAGCCGCCGCGCTTCTATCCCCTCTCGCCCGACTCGCTCGAGCGCGCCTGGCGCGACACGCTGCGGTGAGCGACGTCAGCGCTCCCCGAGCCGCTCCCCGCGGTCGCCCTGGCCGACGACCGCGGGGAGCGGCTCGGCGAGCGTCCGCGCTCGCTCGGCCACCTCGACGTCCGACGCTGCGTGGTGCGGCGGGAGCGCCCCCACCGCCTCCGCGTCCCGCTCGCTGATCAGCCGCGAGCCGGCCTGACGAGTGAAGAAGGCGTACCCCCACTCCACGATCACGCTCAGGCGGTTGCGGAAGCCGACGAGATACATGATGTGGACGATGAGCCAGAACCACCACGCGAGGTATCCCTTGATGCGGAAGCGGCCGAAGTCGGCCACCGCCTTGTTCCGCCCGATGGTGGCGAGGTTCCCCTTGTCGCGGTAGTGGAAGTCGGCGCGCGGCTCGCCACGCAGCGTGCGCAGGATGTTGTCGGCCGCCTGCACCCCCTCCTGGTTCGCCGCCGGCGCCACGCCGGGCACGAGCGAGCCGTCGTCCTGCTTCACCGCCGCGAGGTCCCCGACCACGAACACCTCCGGGTGACCGGGGATGGACAGGTCGCGCTCGACGATCACGCGCCCCGCGCGATCCACGGGCACGCCGAGGGAGCGCCCGAGCGGCGACGCCGCGTTCCCGGCGGCCCAGAACACCGAGCGCGTGGGGATGCGCTCCTCCCCCACGTACACGGCGTCGCGCTCGACGCGCGTCACGAGCGCGTTGGTGCGCACGTCCACGCCGAGCTCGCGCAGATCGGCGAGGGCGCGGTCGGAGAGGGAGTCGGGGAAGGTGGGGAGCACGCGCGGCCCTCCCTCGAGCAGGATGATCCGCGCGCGCCGCGCATCGATGTGCCGGTACTCCGAGCGCAGGGAGCGCCGCGTCACCTCGGGGAGCATCCCCGCGAGCTCGACGCCGGTCGGACCGCCCCCCACGATCACGAAGGTGAGCCACTCCGCCTGGCGCGCGGGGTCCACCGTCTTCTCCGCCTCCTCGAAGGCGATCAGGTAGCGGCGCCGGATCTCGCGCGCGTCGTCGATGCTCTTGAGCCCCGGCGCGAGCTCCTCCCACGCGTCGTGGCCGAAGTACGAGTGGCGGGCGCCGGTGGCCACCACCAGGAAGTCGTACGGGATCTCGCTCGCGCCGCCATCCACCACCACCACGCGCCGCGCCACGTCCACGCGCTCCGCCTCGGAGAGCAGCACGGTGGTGTTCGCCTGCCGGCGCAGCAGGTGGCGGATGGGGGAGGTGATGTCGCTCGGCGCGAGCACCGCCGTGGCCACCTGATAGAGGAGCGGCTGGAAGAGGTGGTGGTTCGTGCGGTCGAGCAGGAACACGTCCACGTCGGCGCGCGCGAGCTGCTTGGCCGCGTGGAGCCCGCCGAAGCCGCCGCCGAGAATCACGACGCGCGGCCGGCGCCGCGCGTCCAGGGCCTGCCGGTCGATCGTTGCGTGCGTCGCGGTCATCGTCCGTCTCCTGGCATCTCTCCTCCCGGAGGGGGCGGCGGCCCTTCCGCGTCAGCCCGTCGGCACCGATTCCACCCGGGCGAGCCGCCCTTCCGTGTAGCGCGCGGCCACGGTGATGGCCAGCACGAGGCCGATGAGGAGCACGCTGTAGGCCGCGGCCGTTCCGAACGCGAGGTTCCGCAGCTGCGCGAGGATCTCCATCGAGATCGGCCGGTTCGCGTGCGTGAACAGCACGACGCTGGCCACGAACTCCCCGACGGCGGTAATGGCCGCGAGCATCGCTCCCGCCACCAGCCCCGGGCGGGCGGCGGGGAGGATCACGCGACGCATCGCCAGCCACCAGCTCGCACCGAGGCCGCGCGCGGCGTCCTCGAGCGAGGGATCCATCTGCCGCAGCGATCCCTCGGTGGCGCTCGCCACCAGCGGGATCCCGCGAACGAAGTACGCCAGCGGGAGGATCCAGAACGTCCCCACGAGGAGAACGCGCGCGCTGACGGGGTCGTTCCGGTCGAAGGTTGACGCGAGCCCGATGGCGATCGCCGTGGCGGGGATCGCCCACGGGAGCGCGACGAGCACCTCGAGGAGGCGCCGCGCGCCGAAGCGGCGGAGCACGATCACGTACGCGGCGAGGAAGCAGACCACGATGTCGGCGGCAGTGGCGATCGCCGCCATCACCACGCTGTTCCGGATGGGGACCCAGAGCTGGCTCTCGGTCGCGAGGCGCCGGAAGTTGTCGAGCGTGTACTCGGGGGGAAGCACCTGCGTGGTCCACGCGCCGTCCCGGGCGAACGAGACGAGCACCACCATCGCGTGCGGCAGGATGAGCACGATCACGAGCGCCGTGCCGAGCACGGGGGCCAGCACGCGCGCGAGCGGGGAGCGGAGCGGCACGCGCACCACCACCCCTTTCCCCGTCATGGCGTAGCTCCGGCGCCGCTCGAACCAGCGGAGGAGCGCGAGCGCGGCCACGGCGCCCACGGCGAGCACGGTGGTCTCCACGTACGCCATCCCCATCGCGCCATTGAGCTTCGACGCCACGATCTGCGTCGAGAGCACGCGCAGGCCGCCGCCGAAGATGTACGGCGCGGAGAAGCTCCCGAGCGCGCTCATGAACACCAGGAGCATCGACCCGGCGATGGCGGGAGTGAGGAGCGGGAGCGTGACGCGGCGCAGGCGCATGAGCCGCCCGGCGCCGAGGCCGGCCGCCGCCTCGTCGAGCGAGTTGTCGAGCCGCTCCAGGCCGGCGGAGACGAAGAGGAAGACGTACACGTACATCGTGTACGCATGGACGAAGATGATCG
>CAMLEQ010000110.1 GCA_946479015.1 uncultured Gemmatimonadota bacterium
GTCGAGGGCGTCGGATACGACGCCGACATCGCCGCGCTCCGGCGGATCGCCCCGCAGCTCACGACGTTCGAGCAGTACCTTCGCGCGCACGGTTGGGAGGGCGCTCGGCGGACGGCTGCGGTCTGACGCGCGCGTCGCCACCGCCCCCGCACAGGCGCCTCACGCGCCGTCGCCCAGCTCCCGCGTCATCTCGATCATCGTCGGACGGAATCCCGCGCGGGCGAACAGCCGCTGCGCGGCCGCGTTCCGCGTCGCCGTCGAGAGCACGACCTGGGGCGCCCCGCGGCGCGCGAGCGCCTCCAGCGTCGCGTCGAGCAGCATCCGCCCGATTCCCTGCTCTCGATGCGCTGGATCGACGAGGATGTCGTACAGGACGCCCGCCGGCCCGCGCAGCGACATGTAGTCGACCCCCTCGATGCCGGCGTAGGTGTAGCCGAGCACCTCCCCTGCCCGCTCGGCGACGAGGACGACGATCTCCGGATCCTCGAGCTGCGTGCCGAGGAACGAGGCGTAGGCATGCTCGGTCCGCGGCGTGGCAGGGATGAACCGCCGCGGGTCGAACTCGTGGTGCATCCGAACGAGGAGCGCGCCGAGCCGGCCGATGGCCGGCAGGTCGGCGGGCGCCGCCGGGCGGATGGTGACGGCCGGGGGCACGGACGCGCTCAGCCCCGCTCGTCGTGGAGGTGTCCAGCCTCGGTCGCGCGGTCGACCGCGTCCAGCACGGCCGGCCACAGCCCCGGCGCTCCATCTCGGATCGGCGCCATGCGGCGCAGCACGGCATCGCGTGACACGCCGTGCGCGCGCCACGTGCCGCCATCGCCCGCGGCGTCGTTCAGCACGAGCGCCTGGAACCGGTCCAGGGCGTTGGCGAAGCGCGCCTCGGGGGTGGCGGCCGCATCGAACTCGTCCCATCGCGCGCGGAGCTCGCGGGCGAGGTCCGCCGGCAGCAGGCCGAACAGGCGCTCCGCCGCCGCGGCCTCGCGGGCCGCCTGGTCGGCTTGCCCCGCCGCATCGAAGGCGAACGTGTCGCCCGCATCGATCTCCACGACGTCGTGCACGAGCAGCAGCTCCACGGCGCGCGCGAGGTCGGTGCCTGGCGGCGCGTACTCGCCCAGCGCCAGCGCCATGGTGGCGAGATGCCATGAGTGCTCGGCGCTGTTCTCGCGCCGGGAGCGGTCGATGAGCGCCGTGCGGCGCAGTACGGTCTTCAGCCGGTCCAGCTCGCGCACGAACCGGAGCTGCCGGTCGAGCCGCTCGCCGAGCGTGGCGGGCCCGGGTCGCGTCGTCTCTCGAGTGGTCATGAAGCCATCAACGCGCGACAGGACGGTTCGGTTCGGCGGGCTGCCTCACGGGCTCCGCTTCGGCCGATCGCCGGCGACGGTCGCGATGCCGGTCCGCAGCCGCTCGAGCGCGTACCGCATCAGCGTCTCGACCCCGTCGGGCTCCGGGAGCTGGACGTCGATGCCGAGCATGGCGATGCCGTGCACGAGTGCCCAGACGTACCGGGCCATCAGCACGGTGTCGTCGCCGCGCACGGTCCCGTCGCGCTGCAGCACTGCGAGGGCGTTCACGAGCGCCTGGAACGCACCGTGCGCCTCGGCGGCCAACTCCGGGTCGCGCGCTGGCGAGTCGACGAAGCCGCCGAACATCACACGATAGTGCGCGGAGTTGTCGACGGCGAAGCGAACGTAGGCGACGCCCATCGCGCTGAACGCCGCCTCTCCACGGCCGCCCATCTCCCAGGCCGAGACGAGTCGCTCGCGCAGCGTGCGGAACCCTTCGGTGGCGACCGCCGTGAGCAGTGCGCGCTTGTCGGCGAAGTGCCGGTAGAGCGCCGTCCGCGAGACGCCCACGCGCGCCCCGATGGCGCGCAGCGTCAGTGCCCCCACGCCCTCGTCGCGGATGGTGGCGAGCGCTTGATCGAGGAGCGCACGGCGCAGGTTGCCGTGATGGTAGGGGCGGCGCGGCTTGCGGGGCGTTCGTTTCGCGGGAGGCATACGGCCTCATCCTACGCGCCGGTGTTGACATTGTCAACACCATACGCTACTCATGTTGACAACGACAACATTGAAGGGTGCCGCCATGATCTCGCCCCGACGCCCCACCCCGCCCACCCCGCCCACCTCGCCCGCCCCGGCGCCCCGCGCCGCCCCCCTGCTCCGCCGCCTGTGGCTGGCGAGCCCACCGCTGACGGCGGTGGGAACGCTCATGCTCGTCGTGGCCATCGCGTCGCTCGCGGCCATCGTCACCGACGCTCGCGTCATCACCGGCGTGCCCGCCTGGCTCAAGCCGTTCAAGTTCGCGATCTCCACCGCCATCTACAGCCTGACGCTGGCATGGGTGTTCGGATGGCTCTCCGACTGGCCCCGAGTGCGCCGGGTGGTCGGGTGGACGACCGCGGTCGTGTTCGTGCTCGAGGTCGGGATCATCGATGCGCAGGCGTGGCGCGGCACGACCAGCCACTTCAACGTGTCGACGCCGCTCGACCGGACGCTGTTCGCGATCATGGGCGCCGCGATCCTGCTACAGACGCTCGCCAGCGTCGCCGTCGCAGTCGCGCTCTGGCGGCAACGGTTCGCCGACCGGCCGCTCGGCTGCGCGCTGCGCCTCGGCATGACGCTGACCATCGCCGGCGCGATGACCGGCGCCTTGATGACGCGTCCCACGGCGCAGCAGCTGGCTTCCGCGCGCGCGGGAGCGCGCATGACGACCTCCGGCGCGCACACGGTCGGTGCCCCGGATGGCGGTCCCGGCATCCCGGTGATCGGTTGGAGCAGCGAGCATGGCGATCTTCGCATTCCGCACTTCGTCGGTCTGCACGCGATCCAGGCGCTGGCGCTCATCGCGATCGCCCTGCGGCGGTGGCGCCGCCCCGAGGACGCTCGCGTCAGAGCCGTGCTGGCCGCGGCGGCCAGCTATGCGTCGCTCTTTCTCCTGCTGCTCTGGGAAGCGCTTCGCGGAGAGGGCATCGCGGCACCCAGCGCGCTGACGCTCGCGTCGCTCGCCGTCTGGGCCATGGTCACCGTGGTCGCGTTCGGCGTGATCGACTCGAGCTCCCGCAGCCCCTCGCGTCTGGACCGGAGCGCGGCATGACGGCCGAACGCCTCTCAGAGCTCCACGCGATTGCGCCCGCCTTCCTTGGCGCGATAGAGCGCCCTGTCGGCCGCCTTCACCACCTCCTCGGGGAGGGCCGACGCGCGCGACTGGGCCGCGCCGATGCTCACCGTCACGGCGAGCTGCCTGGCGCTCCCGTCGCGCGGGCGGGGGGACCTGGGCTTCCGCTTGGGGCGGTCCGCCCCGCGCAGCTTGAAGGTCGCGCCGGCCACCGAGGCGCGCAGCGTCTCCAGGTGCGGCGCGCTCTCCTCGGCGGTCTTCCCGGGAAAGAGCACGGCGAACTCCTCCCCGCCGTAGCGGAACGCGCGACCTCCGCCGGCCACGCGGGCCAGGCGCCCGGCCACCATGCGCAGCACCTGGTCGCCGACGTCGTGGCCGTGCGTGTCGTTGAACTTCTTGAAGTGGTCGACGTCGACCATCGCCACGGTGTACGTGCCGCCCACGCGCAGCAGCGCGTCGTTCAGCGCGCGCCGCGCCGGCAGACCGGTGAGCTCGTCGTGATACGCCATCGCGTACACGCTCTCCACCGTCGCGACGACGAGGACGAGCCCGGCGCACGCCAGGTACTCCGTGGCGCGTCCACCGGCCGGTCCCGCGCTCGCGGCGATCACGCTCCCGATCGCCGCCCACAGGAAGCCGCGGCTCTCCGCGTCCGGCCGCCAGAGCGTGCGCGCCACGAGTGCGACGATCGCCACCAGGGAGATGAGCGCCGCGGGCTGGCCGAGCGGCAGCCAGCCGAGCATCGTCGGGGGGAGCAGCGCGAGATCGAGGGCGCGCGCGGTGCGCCGAGGGTACTCGGCCGAGAGCAGCCAGAGCGCGAGTACGGCCGCCGACTGCGCGGCGAGCAGCGCGAGCCGTCGCAGTCCGATCGTCGTCAGCACGCCGCGCTCGCCCAGGAATGCCAGCGCCGCGAGTGTCGCCGGGAGCAGGATGGCCACCGTGCGTACGATCACCGGTCCGGCGACGGGGGCGTCGGCGTCGAACGGGACGAGCCAGAGCATCGCGCGATCGGCGAGCGCGAGGGCGAGCAGGGCGAGCAGCAGCCGTCCGCGCTGGAACCGCCAGCCAAGGAACGCTCCGGCCGCGAGGACGACGAGCGGATAGATGCGGAGCACCGGTGCAGCCGAGGGGACTCCCCTGCCCCAGCGCACCAGCGCCACCGCCAGGAGGAGCACGAGCCCCTCCGGGATGAACAGGGCGAGCGGCCGTCGCGTCGTCATAGGCGCGAGGATGACGAGCGAGGGGCGCGGCCGGTGACGAGCCGCGCCCCGGCGCTGCCGCAGGCCGATCACACCTCCGCGGCGGCGCGGCCGACCAGCGTCGCGACACGCTGGATGGGCTCCGCCTTCATGTAGGCGGGAGGGGTGACGCCGAGCATGGCGAGCAACGTGGGCGCCACGGCCCGGAGTGGCACGTGCTCCGGCTCCACTCGATGCTCGCGCGTCGGCATGCGAATCCAGAGCGCACCGTCCGGGTGGTGCATGCCGCTCTTGATCGTGTCAGCCTGGTAGAACACATCGAAGAACGGAATCGAGCGCCCGTCCTCGGTCGTGAGCACCGCGTCGCGAGGTACTTCGTCGAAGATCGTGGCACCGGCATACAACGCGGTCGGCCCCTCGCGGCGCACGTGCATCAGCACCCTGTCGCTCACGCGCAACGCGGCCAGCCGGCGCTCCGCCACATTGGCATCGTCCTCGTTGGTCAGGTACAGGTGGAACTGCTCCGACATGACGGGCGAGCACTTGTATGGCATGCCGATCCCCGACGCGGCGATGAACGCGTCGAAGTCCTTCGGGCGATAGAAGCGCTTGCCGCCGATCTGCTCGTAGATCAGGCAGGGCTGCTGGCTGAGCGCCGTCGAGAACACCAGGATCGCGTCCTTCCCGGCCAGCTCCATGAACCGGCCGAGCATCCGATCCATCTCCCGGTAGCCGAACAGGATCGCCTCGCCGTACTCGCGTCGCTCCTCCTCGCTCGGCTTCACCTGGAACGGCGCGGGATCCATGTACCGCCAGTACGCGTGCTGCATGTGGGCGGTGCTGTTCAGGAAGAACGTCGAGAAGTTCGGCCGAGCGCTCCGGAAGAGGGAGCAGAAGACGTCGAACTGCAGTTTGTCGAGGATGACCGCGCGCTTCCAGCGCCCGGTGCCACCCGTCATTCGCTCGCGGCCCAGCTGCTCGACGATCGCCGACACGGTGTCGAACGACAGACCGTGGGTCAGCATGAACTCGAGGAAGCGGACGTAGTCGCGGCGCGACAGCGGCATCCTGTCGTTCGTGTGCTCCTGCACCTGGGTTCGCACGAAGCCGCAGTACGCATCGAGGCCGACGTTCGGCGGATACGGCTCGACGCTGTCGCTCCACGGATCGGGCAGGACGTACCCTCGCAGCGGCACATCGTAGCGTACGTTCATGCTGCCGCACACCAGCACCGTGAGTCCTTCCGCGGACAGCACGTCCCACACCCGGCGCGTCGCGAGCTTGTGTCCCTCGTTCAGGTTCCGCAGCCCGTGCTCCTCCCAGGAGAGGCCGGAGTGCACCGTGACCCACTGTACCCAGGGATTGAGCAGCTCGCCGCTCGCCTCGGCGTCCGTGGTGTAGATGAGCGCTTCGTCGTGGAAGCGCTCGAAGTTGGGGAGCTGGCCCTCGCTCATGAACCGCTCGAGGAGCGAGGGTGTGAGCTCGTTGAACTCCAGCGAGATCAGTGTACGACCGCTCGACATGGGCGCCCCCTTGCAAGTCGGTCTTCGTGGTTGGCGCCCTTCGTCGCTGGAATATCCGTGCCACCCTCGATAGTGCGGCACCTCGCGACTAGTGATTCTCCTAGATCAGATCACCTATTCACGATGAACCGCGTCGCTCTCGCTCGGCGCCGTCGCGAGGGCGAACTGCAGGTTGCGCACTCCCACCGGACCGCTCTCCACGACGCGCAGCCCCGCGTCGCTCAGCAGCTCCAGGATGTCACGGAGCGCGACATGACCATGGCGGTGCATGCGGCCGAGCAGGCCGCGCCGCTCGCGAGCCGGCGTCGCGAAGTCCACGGCGAGCAAGCGCCCGCCGGGGCGCAGCACCCGGCGAATCTCGCGCACGCACTGCTGGCGGGCCGGCCGGGGAAGATGATGGAGCATGAGGGTGCTCAGGACGACATCGAAGCACGCATCCGGAAAGGGTAGCGCCTCGACGACCGCGACCCGGAACGCGACCTCGCCGCCGGCCTTCGCGGCCTTTCGCCGCGCCCTGGCGATCATCTCCGGCGAGGCATCGATGCCGTGCACCACGCCTCCCGGACCCACCCGCCGTGCCGCGGCGATGGCGAGCGTCCCCGTTCCACAGCCCACGTCGAGCACCGCCTCGCCTGGCTCGATGCGCGCCAGGCCGACCAGCCGCTCGCGGAGCGCTCGTTCGCGCCCACGCGTGAGCAGCGAGGCCAGGACATCGTAGTAGCGGGCGTGGGCGTGCAGGACCAGCCCCTTGGTGCCCGTTGTGGTCGTTCCATCCTTCGTCGTCACGTCGCACCCTCCGGCTGCGGGAACGGTCGGTGCCCCGTCGCCATTGGACGTGCTGGACGGCGGCCACCGGTGGCCGGGCGCGATGCCCGGCTGCATCGTACGATGGAGGCGACGGACACCGCTCGCGGGACGTCGCGTGCCGTGGTGTTCAGTAGTGGACAAACACGCGCGCCGTGTTCCGTTTCTCGCGCGACGCCAGCACAGAGGAGGCACTCTGCCCACCGACCCCAGCAAGGATCGTCGTGTTCGGAGGACGAAGGGTCTGCTGCACGAGGCGCTCGGCTCGTTGCTTCACGAGCAGTCCTACGACGCCATCGTGGTCAAGCAGATCCTGGCCCGCGCCAACGTCGGGCGATCGACGTTCTACGCGCACTTTCGGGACAAGGACGAGCTGCTCGCCAGCGGGATCCGCGACGTGGTCGGCGCGGGCGGGAGCGACTCCCCCGCGCCATCGGCGGGCCGCGCGCAGTGGCTGCTGCGCTTCAGCCTTCCCATCCTCCAACACATCGAGCGGCATCGGGTGACCGCTGCCCCCGCGGCGAACGCACGACGGCAGGACGTGGTGCACGAGCATCTCCAGCAGGTACTGGTGGAGCTGATCGCCCACGATCTGAGAAGCGCCGGCCGGCGCCAGCAGGAGGGCGCGCGAGTGATGCCGCCGGATCTCCTGGCCCACCACGTGGCCTCCACGTTCGTGCTCGTGCTGAACTGGTGGGCGGAGCGTGGGGACGCGCTCTCGGCGAGAGAAGTGGATGAGCTTTTTCGGGCGCTCGTCCTACCGGCCGTGTCGCGCGTCCTCGACTGAGCGGCCGGCGGCGCCTGCCGCGAACACGGCGCGGGCGATCGCGGCCGCCGCCGCGGCCGACGGCGGCGCGTGCTCGAGGAGCAGGCGGTACCACATGACGCCGTAGGCCAGGTCCATCAGCAGGTCGAGATTGGCGTCCGGCGCGAGCTCGCCGCGCGCCCGCGCGCGCGCGAGCAGCGCCCGCAGTCCCGCGCGCCGCCGGTCGATCAGCCGCTCGCGGAATTCCGCCGCGAACGCCGGATCCAGTTGCGCTTCCGCCATCAGCGCGCGCACCGCCGGACCGGCGGATCCCCGCAGCGCGGCGAACGTGTCGCGGAGGAAGCGCGCCACGTCCACGCGGCCGTCGCCGGTGTCCGGCAGCCGGATCTCCTCCTCCGCGTGCTCGGCGAGTGCGGTGAGCACGACGGCCGCCTTCGAGGGCCACCACCGGTAGACCGTCTGCTTACCGACGCCGGCGGCGGCGGCGATCCCCTCCATGGTAAGTGCGCGATAGCCATCAGCCGCGAGGAGGCGCATCGCCGCGCCGAGGATGGCGCGCCGTGCGGCCTCGCTCCGGGGGCGGCCGGGAGCGCGGGGGGGCGCGGCCGCGCCGGGCGTGGCGCTGCGCTCGCGCGCCGATGAATGGACGTCCCGCCCCCCTGGGCGGCTGCCTCTCCTGCGACGGGGCGACGAGGGCATTGACTCTCCTGTGACACGGAACGGCGGGCGCGACGGCGCCCGGCTTTACAATACGCGGCGTCTCGATATCTTGCAACCAGGACGAGACGCAACGTCTCGTAATTGCCGACGGCCCGCGACACCGATTCCGGAGGACGAATCTCATGAGCATGCGATCCACTTCCCTCTCCGAGCGCGCCGGAACGCCCACGTCGTCCGAGGGCGTGCCCGCCGCCGCGAGCGCGGCGCCGAGCTCGCGCTCCGGCGGCTCGCTCACCGGGCAGTGCGTCGTCGTGCTCGGCGGGTCATCGGGGGTGGGGCTCGCCGCCGCGGAGGCGCTCGCGACGGCAGGTGCACGCGTCGTGATCGGTGGCCGCGACGAGACGCGACTGGCGGCGGCGCGGGCACGGCTCGCGGCTGGAGGGAGCGCATCCACCGCCGCTGCGGTCGACGCCACGGACCGCGCATCGCTCGACGCCTTCTACCGTCAGGTCGGGCCGTTCGATCACCTGGTGCTGACGCTGAGTGGTGCCGCCGGCGCGGGGGCGTTTCGCACGCTGGACCTGCGCGAGCTGCGGCGCGGCTTCGAGGCCAAGTTCTGGGCGCAGGTGAGCGCGGCGCAGCGCGCGCTCGACATGCTGCGTGAGGATGGCTCGATCACCTTCGTCACCGCGATCTCGGCGCGCATGGCCAACCCCGGCACGGCGGGGCTGGCCGCGATCAACGGGGCGCTCGAGGCGATGATCCGCCCGCTCGCCGCGGAGCTGCGGCCGCTGCGCGTCAACGCGGTGTCGCCCGGCGTCATCGACACGCCGTGGTGGGACACCGTCGCGGCGGACGCGAAGGCGGAGATGTTCGCCCGCTACGCGGCGGCGACGCCGGTGGGGCGCGTCGGGCGCCCGGAGGATGTCGCGGCCGGCATCCTCCTCCTCGTGGGCAACGGCTTCATGACCGGAACCGTGCTCGAGGTCGACGGCGGATTGCGACTCGGGTGACGTTCGCGCGCGAAGACGCTTCGACCAGCGTCGGCCGGCGCGCGACCTCGACCGGGAGGTCGGTCCTCGCCGCGCTCAGCGCATCCGCGAAGGACGCTCGGCGTTCGGACGCAGGGGCTGCGTCGGCGCGGCGACCGCCGGCGCCCCGCCGGCCGGCAGCGGTCCCGCCATCTGCATCCCCGACGGCGGAAAGCCGAACATGCTGCGCGACGTGCGCGTGAGGTGCGCGGCGTCGGCGAAGCCGGCCGCGTGCGCCGCCGTCGACAGCGACTCGCCGGCCGTGAGCAGCTCCCACACGCGCAGGAATCGGCGCCACAGGATGTACGGCCGCAGCCCCACGCCCGTCTGCTCGACGAACAGGTGCCGGAAGCGGCTCGGCGACAGGCAGGCCACGTCGGCGACATCGTCCAGCGTGAGCGGTGCGTCGAGGTGCGCCTTGATGTGCGCCACCGCGCGCAGGATCCGCTCGTCGGTGACGGCCGCCGGCTCCACGCCGCCGGTGAGGGCGTGGATCGCCCGCCGCGCCGCCCGCTCCACCGCCGCCGCGGTCCGTTCCTCGAAGTACGCGGCGAAGAGCGGCCGCGCCAGCTCCGCGAACAGCGCGTCCGGTATGGCGGCGATGCCGTTCTCCAGCCAACGCTCGGTGAGCGCGCGTCCCTCGCGCGTCTCCGGCTCGACGAACAGCACCACGTTCGCCGGCACGCTCGTGACGTCCATCCCGTGCGGCTGGCGTGACGGGATGATCGCGCCGGCGTACTCCGTCCAGACGTCCTGCTCGCCGCCGCGGAAGCGGATGCCGGGCTCGGAGCCGAAGGCGATCTGGACGGCGTAGTGCGCGTGGTCGGGAACGATCCCGCCGCCGCGCCCGATGAACAGGCACCCGCCGTCCCACGCCACGAAGTGGAACGGCCGGGTCGCGCCCGATCCGATCACACCGCGCCCGTGGCTCGTGCTCCCATCCGCCATGCGCGCTCCTGAATGCGGTGGCGCCAATCTACCCCGGGGGCGGCCGCTCG
>CAMLEQ010000111.1 GCA_946479015.1 uncultured Gemmatimonadota bacterium
CCGCGCCGATGATGCAGGGCGGGGTGGACATCGCGCTGCCGCGCGCCGAGGCGCGCCCGCTCGAGGCGAAGAGCGGGCTGGTGGTGACGGTGGACCGCGCGGGGAAGATCTTCATCGACGAGAACGAGTTCTCGTACCCGGAGTTCCGGGCCAGCTTCAAGGCGCTGGCGCAGCGCCAGGGGGAGCGTGGGATCTATCTGCGCGCCGACCAGGGGGTGCCGTACGGGACGGTGGTGCGCGTGCTGGCGGTGATGCGCGGCGCCGGGGTCGGGGACGTGGGGCTGGTGGCGGAACCGGAGGACATCACCCGGTGAGGAACGGTCGGGGACGGGGGACGCGCCTGGCCGGGCCGTTCGGGGTCTCCCTGCTGCTTCACGCCGGGCTGATCGCGGCGCTGGTGCTGCTGCGCCCCCCGGCGCCGCCGGCGCGCCCGCCCATCTACCGGGTGAACATCGTGGCGGCCCCTCCGGGGCCTCGCGCCGCGGGGGTGGTGACGCCGCCCAAGGCGACGCCGGCGCCGGAGCCGAAGGCGCCCCCGCCGACGCGCGCTGCCACGCGGGAGCGGGCCATGCCGATGCCCGACAAGACGCCGCCCAAGCGGCGCGCCACACCGGCCACCCCTGTCCCCCCCACCGAGAAGCCGGCGCCGAAGAAGAAGGCCGAGGAGCAACCGAAGGCCGGGGGCGGCCCCACCGGCGGCCGCGGCACCGACGTGGCCACCGTGCGCACGGAGGGGGTGGACTTCCCCTTCCCGGGCTATCTCGAGAACATCGTCCGCCAGATCGCGCTCCGCTTCCACCCCCCGGGGAACTCATCCGCGCGGGCGGAAGTAATGTTCCTCATCCGCCGCGACGGCTCCGTCACCGGCATCCGCTTTCTCACCCGCTCCGGCGACTACGCGTTCGATCTGGAGGCGCAGGGCGCGGTGGAGCAGGCCGGGCAGGTCCAGGCCTTCGGCCCGCTTCCGTCCGGCTTCTCCGACGACGTCCTCCCTGTCATCTTCAGCTTCGATCCCCGAGTCCTGAGATAGCATGCAGCGATCGATCCTCCTCGCCGCCGCGGCGGCCTGCCTCACCCTCGCGGCCGCACCCGCGCACGCGCAGGACAGCACGCGCGGCGTGCGCATCGGCCTCACGTACCAGCCGGGGACGAAGCCCGGCGTGGTGGTGCTTCCCATCGGCGGCGCCGACGGGGACAGCGTGCAGGCGATCCTCCAGCGCGACCTCGACTACGGCGACCGCGTGGATGTGCTGCGCGAGACGAACGCCACGGCCTCGGCGGGGAGCGGCACGATCAACTACGGCGTGTGGAAGACGTTCGGCGCGGCCGCGCTCGTGCAGGTGACGCTCACCCAGGCGGGCGCGCACGTGGCGGTGCACGACGTGGGCGCGCGACGCATCGCGCAGGTGCGCGACTTCCCGCTCCCGGCGGCGCCGGAGAGCGAGCAGTGGCGCCTCGCCGTGCACGGCATCTCCGACGAGGTGGAGCGCTGGATCACCGGCGTCCGCGGCATTGCCCAGACGCGCGTCCTGTACGTGCGCGGCGGACGGGTGTACGTTATAGACAGCGACGGCTACGGCGAGCGAGCGGTGAGCGAATCGGGCACCGCGCTCTCTCCGGCCTGGCACCCGAGCGGGCGGTACATCGCGTACAGCCAGTTCGGGACGCGCGGGACGTCGATCGTGGTGCGGGATCTCGCGTCCGGGCAGAGCCGGACGCTCGCGACGACGCCGGGAGGGTTGAACATCACACCGACCTTCTCGCCCGATGGAAACTCGATCGTGTACGCCCATGGAGAGGAGAACGGCACCGACCTCTACGTGGCGTCCGCGTTCGGCGGCGGCGCGGCGCGCCGCATCACGGTGGGGCGCGGCACCGACAACGTGTCCCCGAGCTTCTCTCCGGACGGCAGCCGGCTCGCCTTCACGTCGGGGCGCGCAGGACATCCGGAGGTGTACACCGCGGACGTGGACGGCTCGAACGTGGAGCTGCTCACGCCCTTCAACTTCGGCGATCAGAACTACCGCTCGAACCCCGATTGGTCCCCCGACGGCCGGCTCATCGCGTTCCAGTCGCAGATCGACGGCAGCTTCCAGATCATGACGATCACGCTGCGCGACCGGACGGTGAAGCAGTTGACGAGCGAGGGGGTCAACGAGGATGCGTCGTGGGCACCGGATGGCCGCCATCTCGTGTTCACGTCCTCGCGCACGGGAGTGAAGCAGCTCTTCGTGCTCGATGCCGAGTCGGGGCGCACGCGCCAGCTCACGCATGGCGCCGGCTCCCGGCTCGCCGCGTGGTCGCGGGTGCTGGACCACGCACCCTGACCGTGTGATCGTCCACCGTTTCGGACCCTCACTCTTTCTTCGGAGATCGACATGACTGGCAAGACCCGCCTCGTCCCCGTCGTGGTGCTCGGCCTGGCCGCGCTCGCCGCGTGCGGCAAGAAGCCGCAGCCCGCGCCCGCCCCGGCCCCCGCGCCCGAGAACGCCGACAGCATCGCGCGGGAGCAGGCCCGCCGCGACTCGATCGCCCGCGCGGAGGAGGCGCGCCGCGATTCGCTCGCCAGGGCGCAGGCGGAGGCCGACAAGGCGCGCGCCGCGCGCGAGGCGGCCATGAAGGCGCTCACGCAGGTGGTGTACTTCGAGTTCGACAGCGACGCCCTCACCGATGAGGCGAAGGGGACGCTCGACTCGAAGATCCCGGTGCTCAACGCCAACCCCGACGTGAAGATCCGCATCGCCGGCCACACCGACGAGCGCGGCTCCGACGAGTACAACCTCGCGCTCGGCCAGCGCCGCGCCGCGTCCGCGAAGCGCTACCTCACGCAGCACGGGGTCGCCGATGCCCGCATCGACGTGATCAGCTACGGTGAGGAGCATCCGGCCGCCACCGGCCACGACGAGTCGGCCTGGTCGCAGAACCGCCGCGACGAGTTCGAGATCACCGCGGGCGGCGACAACATCCAGGCGCCGCAATGAGAACCGCGCTCCGGCGCCTCGCTCCGGTCGCCTTGCTGGTGACCGGGGCGTGCTTCGCCACACGGGAGGATGTGCGCACCCTGCAGACCCAGATGGATGGGATGCGGGCCGACGCCGCGCGCTCGGATTCGGCGCGGCGCGCACAGCTCGATCAGGTGATCGCGTCGCTCCGGATCGTGCACGACTCGCTCGGGCTCGTGAGCTCCCGCATGGTGAAGATGCAGGGCGACATCCGGGGCGACCTGTACGAGATGGGACAGCAGTTGATCCAGATCCAACAGCTCACCGGCCAGAGCCAGAACCGTCTGCAGGAGCTTCGTGCATCGCTCGAGCAGCGGAATCCTGGCGCGGCACAGGGCGCGGCGCCGTCCGGCGGCGCCGCGCCGGCCGGGGGCGCGCAGGCGGGAGGCGCGGCCGCACCCGGCACGCCGGGGCCGAACCAGCTCTTCCAGCTCGCGCTGGAGCAGCTCCGGCGCGGGAGCGCCGGTGCCGCCCGCAGCGGGTTCGAGACGCTGCTCCAACAGTACCCGACGGCCGACATCGCCCCGGACGCGGAGTTCTATCTCGGCGAAGCGTACAAGGCCGAAGGGAACGCCGCGGGCGCGGATTCGGTGTACAACGTGGTGGTGGCGAAGTACCCCAATTCGCCCCGTGCCCCCACAGCGCTGTACAAGCACGCGCTCTACCTCGAGGATCAGGGGAACCTCACGGGGGCGCGGGCCGCGCTGAACCAGTTGATCCAGAAGTATCCGCGGTCCGACGAGGCCGCGCTGGCGCGCGAGCATCTGCGCACGCTCAAGTAGGAGCCAGGTGCGCGGCCGGCAGGAGCGGATGATGGCGATGGATGAAACGACGGAGATGCCCTTCCTCGATCACCTCGAGGAGCTGCGCTGGCGCATCATCTGGTCCCTCGCCGCGCTCGTCATCGCGGTGGGGGTGGCGTTCTTCGTGATGATGAAGATCGACGTGATCGGGTTGCTGGAGCACCCGATCGCCCCCTACCTGCACGGCCGCAAGCTCGTCTACACCCACCCCGGCGACCCGTTCTCGATCGTGCTCAACGCGTCGATCGTGCTCGGGGTGGTGATGGCCCTGCCGGTGATCCTGTACCAGCTGTGGGCGTTCGTGTCCCCCGCGCTCTACCGGCACGAGAAGCGCATGGTGGTGCCGCTCTTCCTGTTCGCGACGTTCCTGTTCGTGTCCGGGGTGAGCCTGGCCTTCTTCGTGGTGCTCCCGCTCGCCGTCGAGTGGCTGATGGGCTTCCAGACGCAGGCGCTGGAGCCGATGATCACGGCATCGGAGTACTTCAACTTCGCCACGAGCATGGCGCTTGCGTTCGGGCTCTGCTTCGAGCTGCCGATCGTGATCCTGGCGCTGGCCGCGCTGGGGATCGTCACGCCGCAGTTCCTGAACAAGTACCGGCGCCACGCGATCGTGGTGTGCGTCATCATCGGCGCGTTCCTCACGCCGGGGGACCTGATCTGGACCACCGTCGCCATGGCGGTGCCGCTGTACTTCCTCTACGAGATCAGCGTGGGGCTCACCTGGATGGTGTACCGGCGGCGGATGAAGAAGCAGGCGCGCCTGGCGGCGGAGGAAGCCGCCGCGGAAGCCGAGGAGGCCACCGGGCACGGGGCCACGGCGTGAGGCTCGTGCTCGTGGCGCTGGCGGCGATGCTGCTCCCCTGCATCCTGCCGGCGCAGATCATTCCCGGCGCGCCTCCGCGCCCCGACACCGGGCTCACCGCCCCGGCCGACACCGGCTTCCGCCCCCCTTTCGACACGACGCGGCGGGCGCGGGGGGACACCACGCGCCGCGACAGCACCAAGGCGCCGCGCGAGCTGGTGAAGTGGGAGGAGCCGGATTCCGTGATGTCCGCGCTCCTCGCGCGCTCCGGCTACGTCAGCACGCGCTACCAGGGGAAGCGGGCCGTCTTCGATGCCCAGCACCGGAAGCTCACCCTCTCCGGCAAGGCCGCCGTCCAGCGCGAGCAGACGATCCTCGTCGCGGATACCATCGTCTACGACGACTCCACCAAGATCGTGCGTGCCGCCTCCCCGCCCGGCGACACGATCGTGCTGCGCGATCCATCGCAGGGCACCGGGGATCTGGTGGCGCTCGGCGGCCTCGAGTACGACATCCTCCAGCACCGCGGCATCGGGCGCGGCATCGCGACGTCGTCGCCGCAGGGGGGGCAGACCTGGTACGTGTACTCCGACACCTCGGCGGTGCAGGGGGACACCACGGGGCAGGGGCGCAACACGTCGTACGCCGTGAACGGCTCCGTGACGAGCTGCGACCTGCCGTACCCGCACTATCACTTCCAGACGAAGGAAGTGAAGATCGTCTCGAAGCGGATCCTCGTGGCGCGCCCGGCGGTGCTCTACATCGCGGACATCCCCGTGATGTGGCTCCCCTTCATCTTCCAGGACATGCGCGCCGGCCGCCGCAGCGGGATCATCCCCCCGCGCTTCGGCCTCAGCGACATCGTGCGCACGTCGCCGTCCTATCGACGGCAGATCGACAACCTGGGCTACTACTTCGCCATCAGCGACTACATGGATGCCACCGTGTCGTTCGACTGGCGGAGCGGCAACAGCGACGAGATCGGGAACGTGGGGTGGACGCGGTGGAACGGCGAATGGCGCTACCGCTGGCTCGACCGCTTCCTGAGCGGCGCGGTGCGCACGTCGTACTCGAAGCTCAGCGACGGGCAGAACAACTTCGCCCTGTCGTGGACCCACCAGCAGCAGTTCTCGCAGCGCAGCAGCCTGAACGCGAACGTCAACTACACCAGCAACACCACCGCCATCCAGCAGCAGGCGTTCACCGTCGCGCAGACGTTCGCCGCGATCGCCTCGGCGCTCAACTTCCAGCAGGCGCTCGGCCCGGCGAACTTCAGCATCGGCGGCACGCGCACGCAGCACAGCGGCCGCTCGGAGATCGACCAGAACTTCCCGAACTTCACGGTGACCACCAAGCCGGTGAACGTCACCTCGTGGATGGTGTGGTCGCCGTCGCTCTCCGTGACGAACTCGCAGATCTTCCACCGCGATGCGCCGCCGATCCCGTTCCTGTACACGCCGAGCACCACGGGCCGGGGCTTCGACAGCACGCGGGTGGATGCCAACGAGCGCACCACCGGGGTGAGCTTCCAGACGCCGATCCGCTTCGGCGGCTTCACCTGGAACAACAGCTTCAACCTGAACGACCATGTGGAGAACTTCCCCCGCACCTTCGACATCTTCGACTTCGAGACGGGGGCGGTGATCGGGAAGCGCGTCTACGCGAGCAACTTCCAGACGCGCCTCGACTGGACGACGGGGATCACCCTGCCGGCGATCTTCCAGGGGAAGCTCAACCTGTCGCCGTCGGTGTCCATCGTGAACGCGGACCCGAGCAGCCCCTTCCTGCTGCGGACGTGGCTCACCGGGGGGCGCTGGGTGCACCAGCGGAAGACGCTCCAGTACGGCCTCTCGATGTCGCCGACGCTGTTCGGCTTCTTCCCAGGGTTCGGGCCGTTCTCGCGCATCCGGCACTCGATCCAGCCGCGGATCAGCTTCGCCTACTCCCCCGCGGCGGACGTGAGCGACGACTTCCTGAAGGCACTCAACCGCGCGCGCGCCACCACCATCACCGGGCTCGCGCAGAAGAGCGTCACGGTGCAGCTCGACCAGGTGTTCGAGGCGAAGCTCAAGGCGCCGAGCGACACGAACCCCGACGCGGGGCAGAAGATCAAGCTGCTGGCGATCAATCTCACTCCGCTCACCTACGACTTCGAGCGCGCGCGGAAGACCGGGCACACCGGGCTCACGAGCACCACGTTCGGCTACCGGCTCTCCTCGGACCTGCTGCCGGGGCTCGACTTCAGCGTGGGCTACTCGCTCTTCCAGGGGGACGTGAACAGCGACAGCGCCAAGTTCAAGCCGTTCCGGACGAACGTGAGCGCATCGCTCACCATCGGACGGAAGAGCAACCCGTTCGCCGTGCTCCAGCGCATCTTCGGCGGGGCCACGCCGCCGCCATCGGATCTGGCGGACACGGTGTCCACGAGCATGACGAACGACCAGTCGGAGGACGCGCTCGACCGGCAGGCCAACGTCGCCGGCCCCGGCTACAACGGGATGCCGATCGGCATCAACACCAAGGCCGGGTGGAGCGCGTCGCTCAGCTTCACCTCCTCGCGGAGCCGCCCGATCCCCGGGGCCAAGATCTTCGACCCCGCCACGTTCTGCGCGCCGCTCCAGTTCGACCAGCTCCGCTACGACCAGTGCGTGCTGGAGCAGACGCCCCCCGACTCGCTACAGACGCCGGCGTCCGGCGGCGACATCATCCAGGCGCCGGCGCGCAGCACGCTGCGCTCGAGCACGTCCTTCTCCCTCACGCCCAAGTGGGCGATGCAGTGGACCACGGCGTACGACTTCGAGCAGCACGAGTTCGCCGACCAGAACGTGTCGCTCCAGCGCGACATGCACGACTGGCGGGCGCTCCTCAGCTTCTCCCGCGCGCCCAACGGCAACTTCGCCTTCAGCTTCTTCATCTCGCTCAAGGCCGAGCCGGACCTCAAGTTCGACTACCACCGCTCCACGGCTCGCCCCGCGCTCCCCGCGTCGAGCACCACCACCGAGACGCCGTAGCGGCGCGCTGTCGCCTGACGGGCGCGCCGTCCTGTCCACCCTGGTGGACGGCCGCCCGCCCTGCCAAAACGGTAACGCGTTTCATCGCACCAGCTTGCGTGCCGAGCCCATCCGGGCCCGGCACCTGCCTCACCCATCGGCGGACCTTCACCGGAGCGCACCATGCGACGCTTCGCCGCGTACGCAGCCCTGCTGGTCGTGCTGTCGGCGTGCACCACCGCGGAGATCACCGGACCCGGCGATCTCACGCCCCCCTTCAACCTCACCTACCAGCTCATCCCGAGCGGCGACCCCGATGCCCCCGAGGGCATCCGGCTGCGCTGGGAGCCGCCTGACGACGGTCGCGTCGCCGATTACGTGGTGTACTCCCGCGGCGCCGGCGGCGACTGGGTCCGCCGGGCGGAGACCACCTCCGCCTCCTTCGACGATCTCGGCGCGCCGGATGCGCAGTACTACGTCACGTCGCAGTCGGCCGACGGCGTGGAGAGCGACGGCTCGAACGTGGTGACGATCGATCCCGCGGAGCGAATGGCGCCGCCGTCCACTCTCTCCTCGATCTCCCTCGATGGCGCGGTGCGGCTCGCCTGGTCCTCCGATGCGCGCCTGGCGGCCCCGGAGCTGTTCGACCATTACCGCGTGTACTCCACGCGCTACGATCTGGACCGCGGCACCTGCGATCCCGCTTGGGCGCTCGAGGGCACCACGGTGTCGGAGGACTTCATCGCCTCCGGCCTCCCGAACGGCGTGCCGCGGTGCTTCGCCGTGAGCACCATCAGCCGCG
Source organism: uncultured Gemmatimonadota bacterium (assembly GCA_946479015.1). The sequence goes on from CAMLEQ010000111.1 coordinate 8,400, forward strand.
ACGGACACGAGAGCGACTGGACGACGCCGCGCGACGACACGCCGCGCTACGACGCGCGCAACGTGCTCCTGCGGGACGCGCAGGACGACCTGTCCGCGAGCGGCTTCTCGTTCTTCGTGCCGTCCACCGGCACGCTCGGCGCCGTGCTCTCCGGGAGCCGCACGGACATCGACTTCCGCGTGGATCGCGCCTCCGATGGCTCCATGTGGATGACCCCAGTGCGCTCCGGCACGAGCGTGACGCTCTACGGCTCGCTGCCGGTGGACGACCTCACCTCGATCGACTACGCGCCGCTCGACGGATACTCCACCGCCGCCATCGAAGCCGTGCCTGGCTACGGCTACGTGTACGAGACGCGGTTGTCCGATGGCCTGCACTACGGCGCGGTCCGCGTGACGGCGGTGGGCGCCGACTACGTGATCCTCGACTGGGCGTACCAGACCGATTACGGCAACCCGGAGCTGCGGACGACCCGATAGCACCTCCCACGCACGGTCGTGCGCGGGTAACTTCCCCGCATGACCGAACCGATCTTGATCGATGGGATGTCGCTCACCGTCGCGGACGTCCGCCGGGTGGCGGAAGGGACCGCGACGGTGGCGCTGGCGCCGGCGGCGCGCGAGCGGATCGCGCGCGCGAGGCGGATCGTGGAGGACGTGGTGCGGCGAGGCGATGTGGTGTACGGCGTCACCACCGGCTTCGGGAAGCTCTCCGAGGTCGCGATCCCTCCCGACCGGCTCGCCGAGCTTCAGGTGAACCTCGTGCGCAGCCACGCGGCGGGCGTCGGGCCGCTCCTGCCTGTGCGCGAGGTGCGCGCGATGATGCTCCTCCGCGCGAACGTGATCGCCAAGGGCTACTCCGGCGCGCGCGCCGAGCTGGTGGATCTGCTCGCCGGCATGCTCAACGCCGGGCTGCACCCGCCGGTACCGGAGCAGGGGAGCGTGGGCGCGAGCGGCGATCTGGCGCCGCTCGCGCACCTCGCGCTGGCGCTGATCGGGGAGGGGGAGCTGCGTCGCGACGGCCGGATGGGACCGGCGGCCGAGATGCTGCGCGCGGCGGGGCTCGCACCGGTGGTGCTCGACCCCAAGGAGGGGATCACCCTCATCAACGGCACCCAGGCGCACACCGCCGTGGCGGCGCTCGCGCTCGGCGACGCGCTGCGCCTCTGGCGGACGGCCCACGTGGCCGGCGCGATGTCGCTCGAGGGGCTCATGGGGACCCCGGTCGCGTTCGACGAGCGCATCCAGGAGGCGCGGGGGCAGGTGGGGCAGCGGAGCTCCGCCGCCCTCCTCCGCACCCTCCTCGCGGACAGCGAGATCCGCGAGTCGCACCGCTACCACGATCCGCGGGTGCAGGACGCCTACGCGCTCCGCTGCATGCCGCAGGTGCACGGGCCGGCGCTCGACGCGCTGCGCTTCGCGGAGGGGATGATCGCCAGGGAGGTGAACGCGGCCACCGACAACCCGCTCGTGCTCGGCCCCGATGAGATCCTGAGCGGAGGGAACTTCCACGGCCAGGCGGTGGCGATGGCGCTCGACGTGATGGCCATCGCGCTCACCAACCTGGCGAC
>CAMLEQ010000112.1 GCA_946479015.1 uncultured Gemmatimonadota bacterium
CCGGGCCCGGGGCCGCCGGGGGGGGGGGCCGGCGCGCCGCGGGGTTGCCCGGGCCCGGCCTCCCCCCCCCGGGGGCCGCCCCCCCGCCCCCGCCCCCCCCCGCCGCTCTCGCGACACACTCTCACGTGGAGCGCCCGATGGAGGCTCGACTCGGCGGCGCCGGGGCCGCGCACGACGGCGACGACGCGCGGGAGTCCTCGGCGAACGTTCCCTTCACCACGGTCCACCACCTGGTGCGCCGGTTCCTCGAGCCGGCGCAGGATGCGCTCGTCGTCCTGCTCTCCCTCGGACTGTTCGGGATCATGGTGCGCACGCTCCTCACGATCGCCATGGACGTGTTCGCGCCGGCGCTGAACCTCCGCGTGATGATCTCCGAGGCGCTGTTCGCGCTCGTCATGGTGGAGCTGCAGCGGCTGCTCATCATGTACCTCCGGGACCACCACGTGTCGGTGGACGTGATGGTGGAGGCGACGATCGTGGCATCGCTGCGCGAGGTGCTGCTGCTCAGCGCCGCGGAGATGGAACCGCTGCGGCTCATCGCGCTCACGGTGTTCATCCTGGGGCTGGGCGTCCTGCTCCGGTTCGGCGACCTTCGCGCGCCGCGCCGGCGCATCCATGACCATGGTTCCGGTCGTGGCGGCGCCATGCGGCACGGTCCGCGCGCGCGCCGGCCGGCGTCAGCGGCGCGGTAGCGGCTGCTCCTGGCGATTCGCGGCCGGGCGGCCGGCGCCGTTCCGTGCGCGCCCGCGGTAGCGATGGATGAGGTGCACCGCCATCGCGCCCTCTCCCACCGCCGAGGCGATCCGCTTCACCGATCCGCTGCGTACGTCGCCGGCCACGAACACGCCGGGCGTGGTGGTCTCGAGCTCGTACGGCTCCCGGCTCAGCGGCCAGGCGGCGTGCAGCGTGCCGTCGCGACACAGGTCGATGCCGGCGAGGATGAATCCCTGTGCGTCCCGGACCACCGACGGCGGCAGCCAGTCGGTGCGCGGCGTGGCGCCGATGAACACGAACAGGCCATCCGCCGGCACCACGACCGTCTCGCGCGTGGCCACGTTCTGGATCTCGATCCACTCGAGGTGCCCCTCGCCCCCGGCGGCGACCACCGTGTGGCCGGTGAGCACCGAGATGTTCTCCGTGCGGCGGATGCGCTCCACCAGGTACGCGGACATCGTTTCCTCGAGCGAATCCTCGAGCGTGAGGATGGTCACGTGTCGTGCGTACCGGGCGAGCAGGAGCGCGGCCTGCCCCGCCGAGTTCCCTCCACCCAGCACGTGGATGTCCTGCCCGGCGCACGCCGCGGCCTCGGCGGTCGCCGCGCCGTAGTAGATGCCGGCGCCCACGAGGGCGGGACATCCGGGCGCATCGAGCCACCGGAACGACACGCCGATGGCGAGCAGCACCGTGTCGGCCACCAGCTCCGACCCGTCGTCGAGCGACACCAGGTGGCGGCCCTCATCCGTGCGCAACCCGGTCGCGCGACGCGTCACGATGATCTCGACGCCGAACCGCTCCGCCTGCTGCAGGGTGCGTCGCGCGAGATCGCTGCCGCTCAGCCCCTCGGGGAACCCCGGGTAGTTCTCGATGCTCGCGCTGTAGCTCGCCTGGCCTCCCGGCACCTCCTGCTCGGCGACCACGGTGCGGAGTCCCTCGGAGCCGGCGTTGATGGCGGCCGTGAGTCCGGCCGGGCCGGCGCCGACGATGATGAGGTCGTAGGTCCGCGAGTCGGGATGGGTGTCGAGCCCGAGCTTCTCCGCCACCGCGCGGACGTCGGGCTCCACGAGCACCGTGCCATCGGGAAAGATCACGATGGGAAAGCGCTGCGTGCCCGGAGCAGCGGTCCCCACGGCCTCGAGCGCTTCGCGGTCCCGCTCCACGTCGAGCCATCGGTACGCCACGCGGCTGCGCGACAGGAATGCCTTGAGCTCGTGCACGCGCGGCGACCAGCGGTGGCCGATGATTCGGACCTCACCCTCGAGAAATCTCGGATGGGACACGTGTTACCTCACCGGCTCGTGAGTGCGCCATGATGCGCGCACCCCCGAGCCACGTTCACGTGACGTACCGGCGTCACGCGATGCCGGCGGCCGCCTCCGGTGTGGTGCGCGATCTCCCCCAAGCGCGAAGGCGCAGGCCGAGTGCCACGAGCAGCGCCCCCGCGACGATCGCGTATGCGCCGATCCAGAGCACGACGGCGAGCGCTCCGACGCCGGGGAACAAAACCAGCAGCACGCCGAGCACCACCGACGCGATGCCGGCGAGCGCGAGCAGCCATTCACCCGTGATCACCCGGCGCAGACGGATCGCGGCGACGACCTCGAGCACGCCGGTCACCAGGGCCCACGCCGCGATCACGTACAGCAGCGCGAGCGCCGTGATCCCCGGCCAGAACACCGTCAGCACTCCGGCCGCGATGCCCGCCAGTCCCTCGAGGAGCAGTACCCACCATCGATCGGACACCTTCCGGCGCCGCACCGCGCTCGCCACCGCCAGCACGCCATCCACGAAGGCCCACGCGCCGAACAGGAGCACGAGCGCGGCGAGCGAGATCCCCGGGTAGAGGAAGGTGAGTATGCCGAACAGGATCGCCGCCACGCCGCGCAGCAGCACGACCCACCAGTTCCGGACGAGCGTGTCCACGTCCACTATCGGAACGCGCATGGCTCACCTCCATTCGCCGCGCACTGCCATGTGTGCCGCTCGTTGGAGCCGTGTCGTGCTCCCCGGCGGCCCTCGTCCGACACGCATTGCATATCGGCGGCCGATGCGCGCATCCGGCGTCAGTCGGCTGCCGAACGCATACGGGTGCGCGCGCCCGCGCGTGCCCGATGATGGGCGCGCAGCGTCCTCGACGCGTCGCATGCGTCGCGCGAGCGCCAGATGTTCGCTCGGATGCACCGGAAAGGGGAACGCGACACACGCGACATCGGGCTTGCGATTTGCAGCACGTTCGAGGCGTGCCACGAGGGCACATCCGGGTGGACTCCGCGCCTGGCAGGGAGCGGCGTTCCGACGCACCGTGCCGGATCCATCGTCGTGATCGCGGCATCGGTCGATCGGCACGCGAGAGCGCGGGACGGGTCGAGATTCTCTTCGTGAGCGATCACATCGCCGATCGGGGAACCCTCGATACGCTGACACACTGCATCGAGATCGAGCCGCCCGTTCGCGCGCTGCTCGTGGAGGACGATTCCGGCGATGCCGGGCTGATCGCGGTGCGCCTCGCGTCGCTCCCGAACGCGGCGGGCGCGGAGGCCGTGCACGTGACGCACACCCGAAGCGCGGCAGCCGCGCGCGCGGTGCTGCGCCGCCGCCGCTTCGACGTGGTCATGCTCGATCTCTCCCTGCCGGATGCGCGCGGCCTCGAGGCGCTCCATCAGGTGCGCTCGGCCGCACCGGGCGTGCCGGTGATCGTGCTCACCGACAGCTCCCACGACGAGCTGGAGCTCCGCGCCCTGCGCGCCGGCGCGCAGGAGTGCGTCCGCAAGCCGCCGCCGGATGGCGGCACGCTCTACCGCATCCTGCGCCGTGCCCGGGAGCGGCAGCAGCTGTTCGACGAGCTGGACGCCGCGATGCGTGCATCGAACGCCGCCGCGCTCCGGTGGCGCCTGCTGGCGGAGGCGGGCGAGCTGCTCGCCGCGTGCCGCGATTCCGCGAGCGCGATCCGGGCGGTGGCGCGGCTGCTGGTGCCGGACGCGGCGGACTGCTTCGCGCTCTGCCTGGCCGGCGATGACGAGACGCCGTCGCTGGTGGACGTGGAGCACGTGGACCGTGAGCTGGCCGCCGGGATGCGCGGACGCCTCGCAGCGCGGCTCGCGTTGCGCGGAGCGAATGGGGACACCCTGGTCGCGGACGTGCCGTGCGCGGCCGCCGAGGACGGCGTGGCGGATGCATTGCGCGCGGAGCTGTCGGACCTGGGCGTCGCGTGCGCCGCCGCCGTGCCCGTTCGCGTGGACGGCCGCGAGCGCGGGCTGTTGCTGATCACCGCCGCGAACGGGCGCGGCGATGCCTCCGCTCACGCGGAGCTCGCCCGCGCGCTCGCCGAGCGTGTCACACTCGCGGTCGAGCGGGCGCGTGTCGTCCACCGTGCCGAGCGTGCCGTGGCCGCGCGCGACCGTGCCGTGGGGATCGTCTCGCACGACCTCGGCACCTCCCTCAGCACCATCGAGCTGTGCGCCGCCGCGCTCCTCGATCCCGCCCCGCAACCGGCGAGCGGCGTGCGCGACATGGCGCGGATCGTCCAGCGCGCGGCACGGTGGATGCGCCACATCGTGGAGGACCTGCTCGACCATACGAGCCTCGACGCCGGGCGTCTCGCGCTCCACCGGCGTCCGACGCCGGTGGCCGAGGTGGTGGGCGCGGCACAGGCGATGTTCGCCCCGGCCGCCGAGGAGCAGGCGCTGGAGTTCGTGGTGGAGAGCGATGACGAGCTGCCGCGGGTCGATGCCGACGCGAGCCGGCTGCTGCAGGTGCTCTCGAACCTGCTCGGCAACGCGATGAAGTTCACTCCCGCCGGCGGCCGCGTGGTGCTCTCGGCGGCGCTGGGCGGTGATCCAGCGGGTGCCGATGCCGCGGACGCCCCGCTGAACACGGTGCGCTTCACCGTGCGCGACTCGGGGCCGGGGATCCCGCCGGAGGAGCTGGCGCACGTCTGCGATTGGTTCTGGCGCTCGGAGCGGAGGACGCGCGAGGGGACGGGGCTCGGACTCGCGATCGCGAAGGGACTGATCGAAGCGCACCGCAGCCGGCTGCATGTGGAGAGCACGCCGGGACACGGGAGCACGTTCTGGTTCACGGTGCCGGCATCGGGCGCGCGATGAAGCCGCCATCCGGAGACGCCTCGCTCGGCCGCCTGGCGCGTCTGGCGGCGACTCTCGCCGAGCGCCCCTACGCCCGGCGCGGGGTGCCGATGCGCAGCGAGACCGTCCGCGTCATCCTCGCCGACGACCACGCGATGGTGCGCGAGGGGCTGCGCCTCGTGTTGCGGGCCGCTTCCGACATCGCGGTCATCGGCGAAGCGTCGAGCGGCACGGCGGTCCTGGCGCTGGCGCGGAGGGTGGTGCCGGACGTGGTCGTGCTCGACCTGGACATGCCTGGCGGGGACGGGATGGAGGTCGTGCACGATCTGGCCGAGGAGGTGCCGAGCACGCGCGTGCTCATCCTCACCGTGCACGCGGAGCAGGAGCGGCTGCTGCAACTGCTGGAGGCGGGGGCGCGCGGCTATCTCACGAAGGAGGCGGCGTCGAACGATCTCATCGAGGCGATTCGCGTGGTGGCGGCGGGCGAGGTGTACGTGCGTCCCTCGGCGGCGCGGCTGCTCGCGGCCGCCGTGGTGCCGCAGCGCGCGAGCGAGACGGCGCGCGGACGGTTCCAGGCGCTGAGCGAGCGCGAGCAGACCATCCTCCGGCTGGTGGCGCAGGGGTACAGCGGCGCGGAGATCGCGCGGCAGCTCGGCATCAGCACGAAGACGGTGGACGCGTACAAGCACCGCGTGCAGGAGAAGCTGGGGCTGGAGCATCGCACCGACTACGTGCGCTTCGCCATCGAGGCGGGGGTGATCGGGACGTAGCCGCTCGTCCGGACGCCGTGCCGGAGTGCGCCGAACGGAAGGTTCCACTTTGCCCGATAGCGCGCCGGCGCGCCATTCCCCATCGATCACATCGGCACGGCGCCACGCGGGGATGCCGCTCCGCGGCGCCGGACTCCAATGCCGCGGTCGGAAGGAGGATGTCATGCAGCGCAGCGATTCCGAGATTCAGAGGGACGTGATGGACGAGCTCAAGTGGGATCCGAGCTTGAAGAACGAAGACGTCGCCGTCGCGGTACGCAACGGCGTCGTCACCCTGGCGGGCTTCGTATCCAGCTACGCGAACAAATGGCACGCGGAGCGCGTGGCGAGCCGGGTGAAGGGTGTAAAGGCCGTGGCCAACGATCTCGAGGTGAAGCTGCCCGCGACCTCGCAGCGTCCCGATCCCGACATCGCGCGTGCCGCGGTGGAGGCGCTCCGGTGGAACGTGCTGGTGCCTAACGACCGCGTCAAGGTGACGGTCGAGGATGGCTGGGTCACGCTGGAGGGCGACGTGGACTGGAACTTCCAGCGGGAGGAAGCGGAGCGCGCGGTTCGCAAGCTGACGGGGGTCAAAGGGGTGACGAACCTCATCACCGTCCGCGAGCAACCCGCCCCATCGGACATCAAGAAGCAGATCAAGGAGGCGCTGGAGCGGGGCGCCGAGTTCGATGCGGAGCGCATCAACATCGAGGTCGAGGGGCACAAGGTGATCCTGACGGGCACGGTGCGCTCGTTCGCGGAGCGGCGCGATGCGGAACGCGCCGCTCTCAACGCGCCGGGAGTCACGCAGGTGGAGAACCGGCTGACGGTGGATCCGAGCCTGCTCGTGCCGGTCTGAGGCGGACGTCGCCGGGGGGGGCCGGCCGGGAGAGCGGCCGGCCCTCGCGCGGCGCGCGGCACCTTGCGCCGGACGGGGCGGTGGCGCAAATAGCGCCGATGCCATCGCATCGCACGCTCGGGGCGCGCGGCCGCACCGGCCGCTCACGCCCCGCCATCGCGCTCACCTCCCCGCTCGTCATCATGGCGCTCGTCGCCTCGACCTCCGCGGCCGGCGCCCAGGGCGGCGGCCGCGCGGCGCCGGCGTCCGCTCGCGCGTCCGCCCTCGACCGCGGCATCGCCACCGCCGACTCCCTCGTGGAGGCCGAGGTGGGACGGCGCTTTCCGGGGGCGGTGCTGCTCGTGGCGCGGGATGGCCACGTGGTGCACCAGCGCGCGTTCGGCCACGCGCAGCTCCTCGACTACGAGGGACACCCGCTCGCCTCGCCGCCGCCGATGCGGACGTCGACGATGTTCGATCTCGCCTCGGTCACGAAGGTGATGGCCACCACCTTCGCCGTGATGATGCTCGTGGACCGCGGCCGCATCGACCTCGACGCGCCGGTGCACGAGTACCTCCCCGACTTCCGCGGGCCACACCGCGACAGCATCACCGTCCGCCACCTGCTCACGCACTCGGCGGGGCTGGTGCAGTGGCAGCCGATCTACTATCACGCCTCGAACGAGGCGCAGGCGTACGACGTGATCCGGCGGATGCCGCTCGAGTGGGGGGTGGGGGAGGGACGGCACTACAGCGATCTCGGGTTCATGCTGCTGGGCTACATCGTGGAGCGCGTGAGCGGCGAGCCGCTGGACGCGTTCCTCGCCCGGGAGCTGTACGGGCCGCTCGGGCTCCGGTCGACCACCTTCCAGCCGAAGCGGCACGGCTTCACCGAGTTCGCCGCCACGGAGCAGGGGAACGGCTACGAGCGCCACATGGTGTACGACAGCACGTTCGGCTATCGCTACACGGGTGATCCCACGGCATGGGACGGGTGGCGGCGGTACGTGCTGCGCGGCGAGGTGGATGATGGCAACGCGTGGTACGCGCACCACGGCGTGGCGGGGCACGCGGGGCTCTTCTCCACGGCCGCGGAGCTGCGCGTGCTGCTCGATCTGCTGAACCGGCGCGGCGAGTACGGCGGTCGCCGCTACATCAGCGCGCGCGTGGTGGACGAGTTCCTCACGCGCGACCGGTACGGGCACTACCTGGGGTGGAAGCTGCCGGAGGGACTCCCTGCCGGGAGCTTCGCGCACGACGGCTTCACCGGCACGTACGTCCTCGGCGTGCCGCGCTACCAGCTCTCGATCGTGCTCCTGACGAACCGGCAGAACATGGGGACGGACGCGAGCGGGTACTTCCCCAGCGTGGCGGCGCTCGACGCGGCGGTGGCGCGGGCGATCGTGCGCGGGGCGGAGGGGGAGGGGGAGGGGGAGGGGAACGTGGGGGGATCACCCACGCGGTGAGCGTGCGCGGGGCGGGCGTCGCGACCGTACCGCGACGCCCGCGCGTTCTCCCGCCGCCGCGCTCAGCTCGCGCGCAGGTACTTGCACCCGGCGTCCTGCGCGCGCATGACGGCGAACACGCCGGACGGCTGCAGGATCACGCCGGGGACGAGCGCGCCCACCGCTTCGCGCCGGGCATCCTCGGGCTTGGCGCCGGACTTCCTGACGGCGCGATCGATCACGTCCTGGAGCGCCAGGTCGCAGGCGAGCACCACCGCTCCGCGCGCGATCAGCCGGTCGAGCGCCACTTCGTCGAACTGCGCCGGCACCTCGCCGCGCGAGGACGCGAGCAGCACGGGGTTGCGGTCGGTGGGCTCCTGAGTGACCGGGTGCGTCACCTTTCCCTCCTTGCCGAGCGCGTGGCGGTCCCAGTAGTCCTGCCGGAGCGCGAGCGCCACGCCGTTGTGGCGGAGCACCACGACCACCGACATGTCCTTCGGCGCGACGCCGAGGATCTCGTGGTACTGGTGCGTCCAGAGCGTGGCGCGCCACACGCCGTAGCCGCTCTCGATCTCGGGCACGTCGAAGACGGTGCGGTACTTCCCGGTGATGCGATCGGGCCATCGCAGATCCCACTCGTCAGGCACGCGTGGGAGATCGCGGTGGTCCGGCGGCGTGGAGGCGAGCAGCGCGTGGGGCACGTCGAGCGCGAACGGGAAGACGCCGAGCGCCGCGCCGGCGGCGACGCGCGAGAGGAACTCGCGGCGGTCGTGGGACATTGTCCCTCCGTGGTCGAGGTGCGGGCGCTGCCCGCCGTCGCCATTCGCGACGCGGCGCCGCCCGGGACGATCCAGTCTGGGATCGCGAGAGCGGCACGCAAGGGAACGAACGTTTGACGCGCGCGGTGCGCCGGTCTGTGCGGTGCATGTGCCCGGAAGGAGCTTCTGTCGATGCGATCGAATCACTTCATGCGAACGACGTCCATCGTCCGATTCGGCGGACCCGAGGTGCTCGAGACGCTCGAGCAACAAGCGCCGGAGCCCGGGCCCGGCGAAGTGAGCATCGATGTCGCGTACGCCGGGGTCAACTTCGCCGAGGTGCTGTTCCGCCGCGGCGTGGTGCCGGAGGTGCCCCTGCCGTTCACGCCGGGGATCGAGGTGTCGGGACGCGTGCGGGCGCTCGGCGCCGGGGTGCGCGAGCTACGGGTCGGGGAGCGCGTGGCGGCGCTCACGATCGCGAACGGGGGCGGCTACGCCGAGGTGGCCGTCGCCCCGGCCGCGCTGGTGGTACCGGTGCCCGAATCCGTTTCGCTGGACGTGGCGGCGGCCTTCCCGTCGAACGCCACCACGGCCGCGATGATTCTGCGGGACGTTGCGCGAGTGGAGCCGGGGGAGACCGTGCTCGTGCACGCCGCCGCCGGCGGCGTGGGGAGCATGCTCGGTCAGATGGCGCGCGTGCTCGATGCCGGCCATGTGATCGGCGTCGTGGGGAGCGCGGAGAAGGTCGCGCACGCCCGTGCGTCCGGGTGTCACGACGTGGTGCTGGCCGATCGGTTCGAGTCGGAGGTGCGAGCGCTCGCCGGTGATGGCGGGGTGGACGTGGCCGTGGACCCGGTGGGGGGCGCGGCGCGCGGGGGGAGTCTCGCGCTGCTCGGCCCGTTCGGGCGTCTGGTGGTGATGGGCAACGCCAGCGGGGCGGACGATGTCCCACTGTCTTCCAACGCGCTCTGGTTCGCCAGCACGAGCGTCATGGGCTTCAACCTGCGGCTGGTGAGCACCACCCACCCCGACCGCGTCCGGAGCGCCATGCGCTTCGCGCTGGAGTGCATTGCCGACGGGCGCCTGCGCGTGGACGTGACGGGCGTGCTGCCGCTGGCCGATGCGGCCGAGGCGCACCGGCGCATCGAGGCGCGGGGGACGACGGGGAAGCTCGTGCTGTCCGTCGGCGCGAGCGAGCAGACCGTCCCACCTGCCTGACGGGCTCCCCGGCCGCACTGCTCGGCCGTGGCGAGTTCCGCGCGGGCTCCTCGGTCGTGGCGGCGCTCGGGCGCGTTGGCCTGGCTCCACTCGGGCTCCTCGGCCGTGGCGCCGGGGGCCATTCGCTTCGGCGGCGTGCGCGCT
>CAMLEQ010000113.1 GCA_946479015.1 uncultured Gemmatimonadota bacterium
GCGCTCGCGCGCCGCCCCCCTCGCACCTGGGGGCGCGGCCCCCGCCAGCGGCGGGCGCCCCGTAGTCCTCTCCCGAGTCCCGATTCCCGAGTCCCGAGCCCTCGCGCGCCCCGCATCCCGCACCCCTCCATGGCGCCCACCGCCCGCACCGGGCACATTACCCACTCACCCCACGAGAGGAGCTTCATGGCACGCTGCATCGGCGCGCACACCATCGACGTCGGCGGGATCGACAAGGCCGCGCTCCGCGCCGGACGCGGCGGGATGACGGCGCTCCAGATCTTCACCACGATCCCGAAGTACTACGGCGACAAGGCGTCGATCCGCCCGGAGCGCGTCGCGCGCTTCCGCGACGCGCTCGCCGAAGCGGGGATCGCGCCGCGTCAGGTGATCGCGCACGCCGCGTACGTGCTCAACACCGCCACCGCCGACGAGACGAAGTGGGGACGCGCGGCCGCCGGGCTCGCGAAGGAGCTCGAGCGCTCCACCGCCCTCGGCTTGATGGGCGTCTGCTTCCACCCCGGCGCCGCCACCGGCGGCGATCCGGAGCGCGCGGTGCTGCGCGTGGCGCGCGCGATGACGCAGGCGCTGGAGCAGGTGGATGGCGACACGCGGCTGCTCGTGGAGAACACCGCCGGGGCAGGGCTCACCATCGGCCGCACGCCGGAGGAGGTGGGCGAGATCCTCGCGTCCATCCCGGCGGCGCACCGCGCTCGCGTGGGCTACGGGCTCGACACCTGCCACCTGTACGCCGCCGGCCACGACATCACGGAGTCGAAGGCGGCGCTCGCCGGCGTGCTCGATGCGTTCGAGGCGGTGTGCGGGGAGCCGCCCTCCTTCTTCCACCTCAACGACAGCGAGGGCGCACTCGGCTCCAACCGCGACCGGCACGTGCTGATCGGGGATGGCGCCATCGGCGTCGAGCCATTCCGGTGGCTCCTGCACGACCGGCGCTCGGCCTCGGTGCCGTTGATCCTCGAGACGCCGCAGGAGCACCCGGACATCGCCCCCGATGACACCTCGCCGGATCCGTACGATGTGCGGATGATGGCGCTCCTCCGCTCGCTGGAACGCGAGGCGTAGCGCGCCACGCCCGCCCCGGCCGCGCTCGGTGGGGCGGGGGCGCGGGCGGAACTTTCCGGGCACGCGGCTCGTAGTCAACAGGCGAGGACGGCGCCAGACACTCCCTACAGCGAGTCGGCATGCGGCGAGGGAATCCCACCGCGCACGGGCACGTGTCCACAGGTCCGATCGTCGCCGCGCTCCTGCTCACCCTGGGCGTGGCCGCGGCGATCGCGGGCGTCGCGTGGGCGGCCGCCGCCTCCCACCGCGCGGCCGCCGAGGACGCGCTTCGCGACTACGCGGAGTTCGCCGCCGGCAACTACGCCGACGAGGCGTTCAAGGCCATCTACACGGGCTCGGTGGCCATCCTCTCCCCCGTCGGCGCCGGCGGAGGGAGCATGGATGCCGACCACATCTTCTCCCCCGACACGCTCCGCCGCGCGGCGGTGGCGGCCCGCGAGTGCCGCTGCCTGTACGATCCCGCGCCGCGCTTCTTCTTCAGCTACGCGCCGGCCACGCACGTCATCCGCCTCACGGGCGATAGTCTCCCCACCGCCGCGGAGCGCGTGAGGCTGCTCGACAGCCTGCGAGCGAACTTCGACACGCTCGTGGCCGGCCTCGCCCGTCCCGACGCGCAGCGCGCGCAGCTCTACGTCTCCCTCGACACCACCTCCGGCACCGGGGCGATGTTCATCGCCACCTTCGTGCGCGGCGTGCGCGGCGCACCGAACATGGTGTACGGCTTCAGCACCACCTTCCAGGCGTTCGCCCGCGCCGTGCTGCCGGAGCTCATGCGCGGGAGCCGCCCGCTCGTGCCGAAGACGCTCACCCGCGGGCTGCCGCAGGACTCGCTGCTGATGGTGGTCGTGCGCGACGCCTCGGGGCGCGTGATGTACCGCTCCGCGGCGCGCTGGGACACCAGCTACGCCGCCACGCAGCCGCTGTGGCGCTTCTTCCCCGACGGGCCGCGCGTGCAGGTGGCGATCCGCCCGGCGGCGGCGACGATGCTGCTGCGCGGCGGGATCCCGAGCTCGCGGCTTCCGCTCCTCGCCGCGCTGCTCGTGTGCGCGGGGGCGCTGGTGCTCATCGCGCTCCAGCTCGTGCGCCGCGCCGAGGAGCTGGGCCGGCTGCGCGCGGACTTCACGTCGAGCGTCTCCCACGAGCTGCGCACGCCGCTGGCGCAGATCCTCCTGTTCGCGGAATCGCTGCGCTACGGGCGCGTGCCGGGCGCGCGGGAGCGCGAGGACGCGCTGACCATCATCCTCCGCGAGGCGCGGCGCCTGGCACACCTGGTGGACAACGTCCTCCTGTTCTCGCGCACCGAGCGGCGCGGCACGCACGTCTCGGCGCACCCTCGCCTGCTCGCGCCGCTCGTGCGCGAGGTGGTGGACTCGTTCGAGCCGCTCGCGCGGGCGCGCGGCGCGTCGCTGCGCGCCACCCTCGATCCGGTCGTCTCCGTCCCGGTGGATGCGGGCGCCCTGCGCCAGATCCTCCTGAACCTGCTCGACAACGCGGTGAATTACGGGCCAGCGGGGCTGACGGTGGAGGTCACGCTGGGGCGCGACGGCGACCGCGCCCGTATTTGGGTGGACGACGCGGGGCAGGGGATCCGCGTCGTCGACTACGAGCGGATCTGGGATCCCTTCGTGCGGTTGGAGAGCGGCGAGTACTCGGTGGCCACCGGGAGCGGCATCGGGCTCTCGGTGGTCCACCAGCTGGTTTCGCTGCACGGCGGCGAGGTGCGGGTGGACCGCGCGCCGTCCGGGGGCGCGCGCTTCGAGGTGCTGCTGCCGGGGGCCGCGCACGCGCCGGCGCCGGCGGTCGCGAGGCCGAAGGGGCTCGCCGCCACGCATTGACCCGAGTCCGGAGTCCGCATGTCTCGCATCCTGATCATCGAGGACAACGCCGATCTCGCCGGCGGCCTGCGCGCGAACCTCGAGCTCGAGGGCTATGACGTGACGGTGGCGCTCGACGGCGTGAAGGGGCTCGCGCAGGCGCGAGCGATCCAGCCCGACCTCGTGATCCTCGACCTCATGCTGCCGAAGCTGGACGGCTACCGCCTCCTGCGCGTGCTGCGCGCCGATGGCTATCGCGGACCGGTGCTCGTGCTCACCGCCCGCGGCGACGAGGCCGACAAGGTCCGCGGCTTCCGGTGGGGCGCCGACGACTACGTGACCAAGCCGTTCGGCCTCATGGAGCTGCTCGCGCGCGTGGAGGCGCTGCTGCGCCGGAGCGCGGCGGCGGCCGCCGAGCCCGCGCCGCGTCCGGCGCCGCCCCCCGTCCGCTTCGGCGATGTGGAGGTGCGCCCCTCCACGCACGAGGTGCTGCGCCGGGGCGAGCCGGTGCCACTCCGCCCCAAGGAGTTCGATCTCATCATGGCGCTCATCCAGCGCAACGGGCAGGTGGCCTCGCGCACGGAGCTGCTGTACGAGGTATGGGGCTACGACGCCGAGATCGTGAGCCGCACGGTGGACACGCACATGGCGGAGCTGCGACGGAAGCTGGAGGCCGACCCGTCCATGCCGCGCCACCTCCTCAC
Organism: uncultured Gemmatimonadota bacterium; assembly: GCA_946479015.1. The sequence goes on from CAMLEQ010000113.1 coordinate 3,602, forward strand.
CGTGCGCAAGACCGGCTACCGTCTCCAGCTCTGACCACGCGCGGCGCTCGCGGCCGCCGCACGGTCGTGCACGGCTCGTGGATGAACGACCGGTGCGAGTTGCGTCAAGCTTCGGTGAAATCGGCTCCGCGCGGCGGCGTGCTCGCTACGTTGTCGGCGGCGGCGGGCTCCGTGCCCGCCGCGCGGCACACGAGTTCGTCGCCGGTCCCGGTGGTCCGATCCGCGCGTGTTCCCTCCTCCTTGCGGCGCGCGATCAGCTTCCAAACCCCGGGCCGGCGACGCCGCGCATCCGCCTCACACCTCGCGCCGTGCGCGCGTCCCCGCGCTATCTCCCTCCCGCCGCGCCCACGAGCACGGGGGACGATGTCGGTCGCGGCGAGCCGCCCACCGGCTCCGCGGTGATGGTGATCGCCGCCAGCGCATCGGCGGCGAGCGGGTGGTGCGCCACCACCACCGCGCCGCCGCCGGCGCGCGCGGTGAACGTCGCCGCGCTCACCGTCCCCCTCCCGCGGGTGACGAGCCACACCTGGTAGACATGCCCCGCGGGGAGCGGCGGCAGACCGTGCGCCACCAGCGTCCACGTGCCGGAGGACGCGTCCCAGAACACGCGCGCGGACGGCGCGCGCGCGCCGGGGGCCCGGACATCGATCACCCGCACGTCCGCCCCCGTGATCCCCGCGAGCAGCGCCTCGCGCGCCGCGAGCGAGTCGCGCGTGGAGTCGAGGCGCCGCTCCAGGTCGTGCTGCGCGGTGACGAGCGCGCCCACGCGCCGCTCGAGGGCGCGCGCGCGCTGCCGCTCTCCCACGGCGCGGTACGCGACCACCGCCACCGCGCCGATGAGCGCCGCGGCGGCGGCCAGGCGCGCGCCGAGGGCGCGACGCACCGGTGGTGCGGAGGCGTCGCCGCGCCGCGCGCCGCCGCTCATGGGGCCCGCTCCGGGGGCATCGCTAGGCTCCTCGGGTGTGGGGCGCGTCCGGCGGAGGTGAGGCCGACGCGCCGCCGGCGCGGTGCGAAGACGCGTGCGCCGGAGCGCGACGAAGGGGGATGCATGACGCCGAGAATCTAGGAGGGCGCACGTCCCCCGCCAGAGCGCGCGCGCCACGTTTCCCCGTGCGCGCGTGATCGTCCCAGAGGGAGCACGCGGCCGGCGGACGTGGCGTCGCATGGTCGTGTCGAGGAGAATCGGGGGCGCCACAGAGGGAAAACGTGGCGTCTCCAGAGTGCAGATTCCTCGCGCGGCCCTATTGCGTCCACGCAAGACCCTCTTACTTTGTGCCCCGACGGACCCGTGTTCCCTCTGTAGAACGCGATCCACTCACCAATCCGGAGATCATCGATGGCCACCAAGAAGAAGGGCGGCGCGAAGAAGAGCACGGCGAAGAAGGGCAGCGCGAAGAAGGCGAGCGCGAAGAAGGGCAGCGCCAAGAAGGGCGCCCGGAAGGCGGCCGCGAAGACGGCGCGCAAGACGGCCCGGAAGAGCGCCGCTCCGCGGAAGAAGCGCGCCCCGAACCCGGCCTTCATGCGGCCCATGCAGCCCGACGAGACGCTCGGCGCGGTGGTCGGCAGCAACCCGATGCCTCGCACCGAGATCACCAAGAAGCTCTGGAGCTACATCAAGAAGAACGGCCTGCAGGACCAGAAGCAGCGGCGGATGATCAACGCCGACGAGAAGCTCGGCCGGGTGTTCGGTGGGAAGAAGCAGGTGTCGATGTTCGAGATGACGAAGCTCGTCAACAAGCACATCAAGTAACTCGCGCTCGCGCGAGGAAACATCGACGGCCGGGGGGGCGTACCACATGGGACGCCCCCCTCGTGCATCCCGGGCCTTGTGCTCGCCCGTCGCGAGCGCAGAATAGGGATGCTCGCTTCTCACTCTCTCCATTCGATTCATGGCAGTGGCCGCGAAGAAACGAAATCCCTCGGGCAGCGCCAGCCCTCGAAACGTCGTCGCCGCCGCGCGCCGCGGCGGCTCCCCGAAGCCCGCGATGCGGTGGGACTGGGTCAAGTCGCTCCTCGGCGCCGTCGTCATCTTCCTGTTCATCCGCACCTTCCTCGTCGAGGCATATCACATCCCCTCGGGGAGCATGGTGCCCACCCTCCTCGTCGGCGACTTCCTGTTCGTGAACAAGGCGGTGTACGGCGCGCACGTCCCGCTCACGGACTACAACCTGCCCGCGTTCTCCGATCCGAAGCGCGGCAGCATCGCCGTCTACCGCTCCCCCGATGCGAGCGACGGCAACCCGACCGTGGTCAAACGGCTCGTCGGGATCCCCGGCGACACGCTCTACATGCGCGATGGGCTGCTGTACGTGAACGGGATCGCGCAGCGCCAGGGGTACGGCGCCCCCGCCGAGCCGGAGCAGCCCGACTTCCCCAGCCCGGACTTCGACTGGCAGAAGCGCGTGGCGCTCCAGCACTCGCGCTTCGGCCCCGCGCCAGCGCAGCCCACGCGCGACAACTGGGGGCCGTTCGTCGTCCCGCCCCGCCACTACTTCTCGCTCGGGGACAATCGCGACGACTCCAAGGACGCGCGCTTCTACGGCTTCGTCCCGCGGGAGAATCTCCGCGGCCGGCCGATCTTCATCTACCTGTCGATCGACTTCGACGACTGGAGAATCCGCTGGAATCGCATCGGGATGCTCGTGCGCTGACCGGCCGGCGCCGGCGGACGTGCGCCGGCGCCGCTCCGCACGGGTGAATCGAGAGGCGCGGGGTCGCGGCGACGTTCGCGCCCCGCATCCCGCATCCCGCGCTCACTCCTCCTCGTCCACCCTCCGCTTCCACATCAGGTACTCCGGTCCCGCATCCCACTCCGGCCAGGGCTCATGCCCGCCGGGGGCATCGCGCCCGTCACCGCGCCAGCTCTCGTCGGAGCCGGCGTACTGCTCGCCGCGCCAGGCATCCGGATCGCCCAACGACATCTCCGGCGACCACGGAGGCTCGACGTCCCAGTCGTCGTCCATCCCGTCGCGGTCTCGCCAATCACTCCACATGACGTCTCCTGTGCTGCAGCGCTCTCGCGCGTGCCCTGATCAGGTAAAGTTTCGGGCCATGGCGCCTTCCGGGCGACGTTTCACCAGCGCCGGCGCAACCAAACAAGCGTTCGTGCGTCCATCCAGGAGAGCCTGCGCGCGCCGCCGTCCCCGCCGCGTGCTCGCGACCGCCGCAGCATCCCCTGTCTCCCCTCGTCCATCCCGCCGTTGGGCATGAGTCGGATCCGTCTCGTTCCATCCGAGCCGAACGCCATCGCCGTCACGCAGGGTGCCTGCGTGCTCACGGTGCTGCTCCTCGTGCTCGTCACCGCGAAGCTCGTGGCGGCGACGATGGTCGTGGACGTCCTGCTCTGCCTGCAGTTCGCCGGAGCGGCGTGGGTGTTCCGCGTCGCGGCGCGGCGCGTGCGCGGCACGCGCCGCGCCCTGTACGTCTCGCTGGCCGCGGCGGCGGCGCTGGCGCTCGTGGGGCGCGGTGCCTGGACGCTGCACGAGATCGCGAGCCACGGGCCGGCGCACTGGGTGGTCGCCGAGTCGCTCTTCGGCATCGCTGTGGAGGCGAGCGTGATGGTCGGCCTCGCCGTCGCGCTCGGGCGCTATCGCCACCGGAACTGGATGCGCTTCGAGGCGATGGTCGACGCGCTGCTCCTGATCTCGGCCGTGGCGATCGTGATCGTGCAGCTCGATGCGGCGCCGCCTGGCCTCGACCGCGCCACCCCGCTGCTCCGCACGCTCGCGATGGTGTGGAACACCGTCGCCGCAGCCAACCTGATCCTCGTCGCGCTCCTCCTCGTCTGGCGCGGCGAGGCGCTCGGCGGCCGGCTCGCCACCGGGCTCTCCCTCGGCGCCGTCGCTCTCGCGCTCTCCACCTTCCTGTCCAGCCGCGCGCTGCTCGTCGGCGCCGCGTCGCATCCCGGCGGCGTCGCGATTCTCTGGGCGCTCGGCGTGCTCGCCGCCGTCACCGCCGTGCAGGAGCCGCGCGTGGTGGCCACCGAGGACTCCGTGGAGTCGCCCACCTACGCCAGCGACGCGGCGAAGGTGCGCACGTTCTCGATCGTCATCGCGATCCTCATCGCGTCGCTCAGCGCCGCCTCCCTCAGCTTCCGCGGTGCGCGCAGCCCGGCGCTCGGCGTCGCCCTCGCCGCCTTCGGCGTGCTGCTCGCCCTCCGCGCCGGCTACGCGCTGCTGACGCAGCAGCGCACCACCATGGTGCTCGAGCACGCCGCGCTCGCCGAGCGCGAGCTGTCCACCATGCTCGAGCAGCGGGTGAACGCACGCACCGCCGAGCTCGCGGAGGCGCACCGCGTCATGCAGCGCATGTGGACCCTCGGGCAGCAGATCGCTCTCGAGCTCACCCCGGAGCGCGTGCTGCAGCGCTTCATCGAGGCGGCCATGGACGTGATGCGCGCCGATGGGGGCGCCGTGGGACTCGTCGCCGCGGACCGCGTGCAGATCGCCATCACCGCGGGGCTCGGCGCCTCGCTCGCTGGCCGGTCGCTCCCCGCCACCGGCACGGCCATGGGGCGCGTGGTGCGCACCGCCGAATCCTGGTGGACGGAGGACGCCACGCGCGTCGAGGCGGAGGAGGACCTCCCCGTGGCCGACGGCGCGCGCGCGGTCGTGGTGCTGCCGCTCCAGCGGCGCGGCGAGTGCCTCGGCGCCATCGCGCTCTTCTCGCGCCGCACGCGCCGATTCACCGAGAGCGAGGTGTCGCACGTGGAGGCGATGGCCGACCTCCTCTCGGTGGCCCTCGCCAACGCGGACCTCCTCGAGACGCTCCGCAAGGCGGAGTGGCGCTTCCGCACGCTCTTCCGCGCCGCGCCGGATGCCGTGCTCACCGTGTTCGAGAGCGGGCGCATCCGCGAGGCCAACGACGCCGTGCGCGAGGTGCTCGGGCGCCACCCGCTGCAGGTGGTGGGACGGACGCTCGAGGAGTTCGTGGTGGAGGAGGAGCGCGAGGGGCTCCGGAAGGAGTTCGAGCGCGTGCTCGCCGGCGCGCCGGCGCGCATGGAGGTGCACCTCCGCCACGAGGGGGGGCTCCGCACCGTCTCCCTCGCCGCCCGGCTGCTCCCGGAGACCGACCCGCCGATGGTGCTCTTCCTCGGCCGCGACATGACCGCCGAGCGCGAGATGCGCGCGCGCCTCGCCGAGACCGAGCGCCTCGCCGCCGTGGGCGAGCTCGTGGCCGGCGTCGCGCACGAGGTGAACAATCCCCTCTGCACCATCAGCGCCTTCGCCCAGCTCCTGGAGCGCGACGGCGACCTGGAGGGGGAGCAGCGCGAGGCGGTGGAGGTGATCTGCTCCGAGACGCTGCGCGCGAGCCAGGTGCTGCGCGACCTGCTCACCTTCGCGCGCCGCAGCGAGAGCGAGACGGAGACGATCCAGGTGAACGACATCGTGGAGCGCACGATGCGCCTCCGCTCCTACGAGATGACCTCGCTCGGCGTCGCCGGCGAGTACGAGCTCGGCGCCGACCTCCCGTTCGTGAAGGGGGACTCGCGCCAGCTCCAGCAGGTGCTGCTCAACCTCGTGACGAACGCGATGCAGGCGATGGAGTCGATGGGGAGCGGGAAGCTGCGCATCATCACGAAGCGTGAGCGCGACCGCGTGGTGATGGAGGTGACGGACACGGGACCCGGCATCCCCGCCGAGGCGCGGGCGCACGTCTTCGAGCCGTTCTTCACCACGAAGCGTGATGGCACCGGGCTCGGGCTGAGCGTGAGCTACGGCATCGTCGCCGCGCACGGCGGGATGATCAGCATCGCGCGGAGCGGCCCCGAGGGCACCACCTTCCGCGTCTCCCTCCCCGCCCTGGAGGACGACCCCGAGGCCGCCGAGCCGGTGACCGAAGCGCCGGAGTGCCCCGACTTCCCCCTCGCCGGCGTGCACATGCTGTTCGTGGACGACGAGCTGGCGCTCCACGCGGGGATCCGGGCGTTCGCGCGCACGCGCGGCTTCACGGTGGTGGCCGCGCCCGATGGCGCGGCGGCGCTCGACGCGGCGCGGCGCGAGAACTTCGACGTGGTGGTGTGCGACATCCGCATGAGCGGCCTCGATGGGCCGGCGTTCTTCGAGGTGCTGCGGCGCGAGCACCCCGACCTCGCCGGCCGCACGCTCTTCATCACGGGCGACCTGGTGAGCGCCAGCAGCCGCGCGTTCATCGAGTCCGTCCGCCAGCCCGTGCTCGCCAAGCCGTTCGACCTCGAGCGGCTGGAGCAGGCCGTGGCGACGATGCTGAAGGAGGTGGACGGTGGAGAGCTGGTCGTGGGGACTGGTGTGTAGTCGCTAGACCACCGAACGACGCGTGTCGCGTGTGGGAGACTGACGGAACGAGGAGATGGGTAGAGCGCGTGTAG
>CAMLEQ010000114.1 GCA_946479015.1 uncultured Gemmatimonadota bacterium
TACACACGAACCTACACGCGCCTTACCTCCCTCCTGTTTCCGTCTGTTCCCCACACGCCACACGCGTCCTTTGGTGGTCTAGCCACCAGGTCCTAGATCCTCCAGAGCTCGCCACACCGCAGCGAGCCTCTCCACCGACAGCACCTCCGGCCGCACTGTGGGGTCCACTCCGGCGCCCGCGAGCACGCGGTCGGCGCGCTCCGCGTCGAGCCCGGCGATGGTGCGGATCACGCGCCGCATCTGCTTCCGACGCAGGCCGAAGGCGTCCACCACGAACGCGCGGAACCCCTCTTCCTCCTCCGGCGCAACCACCGGGTGCTCGAGCGGCGTGACGCGCACCACGGCGCTCTCCACCTTCGGCGGAGGGTGGAACGCGCCCGGCGCGACGCCGAACAGCAGCTCCACGCGCGCGAGCGCCTGGAGGTTCGCCGAGAGCGCGCCGTAGTCGCGCGTGCCCGGCGCGGCGACCATGCGCTCGGCCACCTCCCGCTGCACCAGGAACACCGCGCGCGAGGCGCGGGGCGGACGGAGCGCGTGGAAGATGATGGGAGTGGTGATGTAGTAGGGCACGTTGCCGGCGAGCGCGTACGCTCCCCCGGCGACGGCGCCGAGGCTCACCTCGAGCACATTCCCTTCGACGATCGTCACCCCGGGATCCGCCGCGTAGCGCTCCCGAAGCATCGCCGCGAGCGCGCGGTCCACCTCCACCGCCACCACGCGCCCCGCGCGCGCCCGGAGCTGGTCGGTGAGCGCGCCGCGCCCCGGGCCGATCTCCACCACCGTCTCCTCCGGCGAGAGGGCGAGCGCGTCGGCGATCCGCGCGAGGATGCGCGGATCGGTCAGGAAGTGCTGGCCGAGGCTCTTCCGGATGGGGGGAGGGGACGACCGAGGCGCGTCGCTCACCGGCGCTCGGGATGCGCGACGCTCAGCTCCGCACGAGCACCACGGCGAGGTCGTCGCGCTGGACGGCCTCCCCGGTGTGCTCGGCGAGCTCCTCGAAGACGCGCTGCAGGATGATCGCGGGGCGCTCGGTGCGATAGCGATGGACGATGTCGAGCACCGGCTGCTCTCCGAGCCGGTGCCCGAACCGGTTGCGCGCGTCGCTCACCCCATCCGTGAACAGGAGCAGCAGATCGCTCCCCGGCGTCCACCGGCAGGAGCGCGCGCTCGGCATGGTCTCCACCATCCCGAGCGGCGGATCGATCGCGCCGAGCCGCTCCATCACTCCGTTGGCGCGCACGTGGAACGCGTGCGGGTGCCCCGTGTTGGCGTAGCGGAGTACCCCCGCCTCACGGTCGATCACGCCGTAGAAGGTGGTGATGAACATCTCCGTCGTGGCCAGCTCCTCTCGCAGCGTAGCGAGGAGCGCGGAGAGCATCTCGCCCGGTCCCTTCGCGGACTGCGCGTGGATGGCGGAAGCGCTCATCGCCAGCGCCATGATCAGCGCGGCGCGGTAGCCGTGGCTCGACACGTCGCCGATCATCACGCCGGTGCGCCCCCCGGTGAGACGGAACAGGTTGTAGAAGTCGCCCCCCACGCTCTCCGCGGGGACGACGCGCGCGGCCACCTGCGCCTCCGGCGCCACGACCTCGGTGCGCGGCAGGAGCCTCATCTGCAGGTCGTGCGCGAGCGCCAACTCCTGCACGAGGCGCTGCTGGCTGAGCGACGCCCGCACGAGCCGGGTGTTCTGGATCGCGGTGCCGATCTGCGTGGCGATGGCGGCGATGAGCTTCTGGTCGCCGGCGGTGAACGGCTGCCCCGAGCCGCGATCGGAGAGGTTCACCACTCCCAGCGGCTCCGTCCCCCCGCTCGGCGCCGTCCACATGATCGGCACGGAGAGCATCATGCCGTGCCGGTAGAGCGCCTCGGCGGGACAGGGGTGCTCGTCGTCCTCGGTGATCACCGCGCGCCGCTCGCGGAAGACGCGCGCCGACACGCTGCATTCGTCGTGCAGCGCGATCGGCGGCACATCGAGCACGGACACGCCCAGGGCGGCCACCGTCTGCAGCGTGTCGGTCACGCGGTCGTGCACGAGGATGGAGCCGCGGCGCGCCCCCACCGTCTCCGAGATCTCCTTGAGGATCGTGGCGGCCGCCTCCTCGAGCGACACGGTGCGCCCGAGGATCTCGGTGATGGTGTAGAGGAGATTGATCTCCTCGTAGCGTTCGGCGAGCTCGTTGGCCGCGTGCTCGACCTCGAGCGAGGACTGCAGGTACTGGGCGGCGACGGGAAGGAGGAAGCGGAGGCAGGCGTCGAGTGGCGTGCTCGGGATCCGGCATGGGCCGACGACCACCCACGCGCGGCGCGGTCCCGGAATGAGCGAGACGCGCACCGGGCCGCCTGGCGACTCCACCGTCCTGGGCGGACCGGCGTCGAACGGGGGTGTCCAGCCGAGTACCCCGACGGCGGGGACGGATGTGGCGACGCGGGTGGGGAGGTGACCCTCCGTTTCCACCCACACCGCCGCGCCGCACCCGGTGACGTCGCGGAACGCGGTGAGCACCGATTCCAGCTCAGTCATGCCGTCGGAGCGTCATGCGCACCACGTTCCCGTGGTTGGAGAACCGCTCGATGCGATCCATGAGGCGCGCCATGAGAAAGAGCCCGCGTCCGTCCTCGCGCAGCAGGTGGTCGGGGCTGGTGGGATCCACCAGGCATTCGTCGAGATCGAAGCCGCCGCCCTCGTCCACGATCTCCAGCACCAGGCGCTCGCGGTTCACGTCGCAGCGGATCTGGACCGTCTTCTCCGCGCTCTCGCGATTACCACGGAGGATGGCGTTGGAGAGCGCCTCGGTGAGCGCCACGGGGACGTTCAGCGCGCACTGGCGTGGGTGGTAGGCCAATTGCTGGCACTGGCCGGCCACCACCTCCACGACGCGCTCGATGTAGCGGACGTCGCTCGGGATCTCGAGCTCGAGCGCGACACGCAGGCTCCGGAGCGAGGCCGGAACGTGCTGGGTATTCAACGAAGGCATGACACGAAAAGCGTGACGAGAACGGCGTGGCACGGCGGAGCGTGGGCCGCCGCCGGCATCCGGCGGGACGTGCTCCGCCGGGACGCGGCGGCGCGGGGGGCCAGCGCGGCCGGCCACCCGTGATGCTTCCTGGCCCGCTGCGTCAAGGAGCGCGGCCGACCGCGGCTAGAACGACTCGAGCGCGCGCTCGCGCGTGTCGGCAATCTGGAAGAGCGTGTCGAGCTTGGTCAGCTCGAACAGGGTCTTGAGGTCGTCGTTCAGGTTGGCGAGGCGCAGCTCCCCACCCTGCTCCCGGATCTTCTTCGACAGCGACACGAGCACCCCGAGCCCGGAGCTGTCGATGTAGCCGGTCTGGCTGAAATCGATGAGGAATTTCCGTTCACCGCGCTCGAGCTCATCCAGCACCTTCTGCTTGAGCTCCTGCCGGTTGCCCACGATGAGCTGTCCTTCGACATCCACCACGACAATGTCTCCATGCTTCTGGATCGCGAAGCTCATTGATCGGTCTCCCGTCGGAATCCACCCACACCCGCATCGTCCACGCCCGTCGCCTGCAACGCGGTGATCGCGGCCACATTGATTATGTCATCGATGGAGGCCCCGCGCGAGAGATCGCTGCACGGTCTGGCCAGTCCCTGGATGACCGGCCCCACCGCGTCGGCTCTCGCGAGGCGTTCCACCAGCTTGTAGGCGATGTTGCCGGCATCGAGCGAGGGAAAGATCAGCACGTTCGCCCGGCCGGCCACGTCGCTCCCCGGGGCCTTCCGCGCTCCCACGCCGGGGATCAGTGCGGCGTCACCTTGCAATTCTCCGTCCACGGCAAAGTCCGGCGCGCGCTCCCGGAGCAGCGCCACGGCGGCGCGGACCTTCTCCACGGCGGGCCCGGTGCCGCTCCCGAGCGTCCCGTAGGAAAGCAGCGCGACGCGTGGCTCGTCCCCGACGATGCGGCGGCGGTCCATGGCAGCCGCGATGGCAATGTCGGCGAGCTGAGCGGGGGTGGGCTCGGGGACCACCGCGCAGTCGGAGAAGGTGAGCACCTCGGGGAGCTCCGAGCGAAATGGAGGGACCGCCATGTAGAACGCGCTCGACACCGTCACCACCCCGGGCGCCGGCCCGATGCTCCAGAGCGCGGCGCGCAGCACGTCCGCTGTCGTGGCCACCGCACCGGCCACGCAGCCGTCGGCCTCGCCGAGGGCGACCAACCCATCGGCGAAGAAGAGCGGATCGAGCGAGAGTGCCTCGGCGCGCTCCGGAAGGAGACCGCGCGGGGCGCGTCGCGCGAGCAGCCGCGCCGCGATGGCCTCGCGGCGCGGATCCATCGCCGGATCGATCCAGGGAACCCCCGCGGCGTCGGCGGCGCGCCGGGTCTCGAGGTCGCCGGGAGCGACGATGAGGAGCGGCGCCGCGATGCGCTCGACGGCGAGTGCCCGCGCCGCCGCGATGGTGCGCGGGTCGGCGCTCTCGGGGAGCACGATCCGGCGCGGCGCGGCGGCCGCCCTGGCGCGAAGGAGGTCGCGGAAGGTCACGGCCGGGGGAACCGCTCCAACAGGGCCCGGTGCACCTCGGGGTTCACCAGGTCCTTCGTCTCTCCGTGGAAGCGGGCGACCTCGCGGACGAGACTGGAGCTGACGTAGGTGAGATCGATGCGCGGCATCATGAACACGGTCTCCAGCTCCTCGTTGAGATGCCGGTTCATGAGCGCCATCTGGAACTCGTACTCGAAGTCCGCCACCGCGCGCAACCCGCGGATGGAGAGCGTGGCGCCCACTTCGCGAGCGAAGTCCACCAGCAGACCGTGGAACTGCCTCACCTCCACGCGCGGATCCTCTCCGACGGCGGCGCGGATGAAGCGCATGCGCTCCTCGATGGAGAAGAGCGGCTGCTTCGACACGTTGGTCGCGACCGCCACCACCAGCCGGTCCACGAAGGCGAGGCTCCGCGCGATGAGGTCCTCGTGACCGCGCGTGATCGGATCGAACGAGCCGGCGTAGACGGCGGTGGTCATGCTGGGGGCCGGGGTTTGGGGTTAGGGGTTTGGGGGATTACCGGGGACGGCGGGGAGAGGGGTCGGAAAAGGCCGCAACGGAGAACGGCGGGACAGGTCGGGGCGGGTGCGGTCCCGTCGCTCCCCGCCCTCGCCGTCCTCCCCCGGCCCCTGGCCCCCGGCCCCCGGGCCCTAACTTCGCGCCCCGAGCACGGTCACCGCGGTGTCACCATAACGACGGACATCACCACCGCCGGGGAGCACCTCCCGGGCGGCGTGCTCGATCGTCAGCACTCGCGCGAACGGCGTGCGCAGCCACGCCTCCGCGACGCGCTCGGCGAGCCCGAGGCGGTACGGCGGATCCGCGAACGCAATATCGTACGCATCCGCGGGCAGCCTTTCAATGAAGCGGAGCGCATCGCCGCGGTGGACGGTGCACTCGTGCTCGGCCCCGAGGGCGCGGATGTTCTGGCGCAGGGCGTCGAGACTGCGCGCGCCGAGCTCCACGAAGTCGGCGTGCGCCGCGCCGCGCGAGAGTGCCTCGAGCCCGAGCGCTCCGGAGCCGGCGAACAGGTCCAGCACGCGCGCCCCTGGGATCTCCATCTGGAGGATGCTCATCCACGCCTCGCGCACGCGATCGGCGGTGGGACGCACGCGCCCGTCCGCGGGCGCCTTGATGATGCGGCCCCGCCACCGCCCGCTCACGATGCGCACGGCGGGCTATCGCCGGACCGCGGCCAGTCTGGCCTGCAGGCGCGACTCGCCGTTCCACTCGTCGCGCTCCAGGCGGTACGCGACATCGAATGGAGTGACGAGGTCGAGCTCGGGGGCGAGGGCGCCCATCCCCCAGCCGATGGCGTCGAGGCGGGAGCCATCGCTGGCGGCGAGCGTCAGGCGCAGGTGCCCTTGCCCCACCACGCGGGGAGGTGCAGCGAGATGCACGCCGCGCGACACGAGCACCGGCGTGGCGTTCCCCGCGCCGAAGGGCTCGAAGTGCCGGAGCAGCATCTCCAGATCCGACGTCGCCTCCGCGAGCGCGATCTCGAGATCCACGCGCACTTCGGGCACCAGATCGTCCGGCGCGAGACGCGAGCGCGCCACGTCGTTGAATCGCGCGGCGAACGCGTCCATCCGCGCCGTCTCCACGGTGACGCCGGCGGCCGCGCGGTGCCCGCCGAAGCGGAGGAGGAGATCGCTGCATGCCGCGAGTCCGGCGTGCAGGTCGAACGAGGTGATCGAGCGCCCCGAGCCCTTCCCCTGCTCTCCGTCGAGCGCCACGAGCACCACCGGCCGGCACACCTCCTCGAGCAGTCGCGACGCGACGATCCCCACCACCCCCGGGTGCCACCCCTGCTCGCCGATGACGATGCCGTAGGTGGCATCCAGGTCGAGCGCGTCCACGCGGCGCGATGCGGCGCGGAGCGTCGCGCGGTCGATCTCCTGGCGCTGCCGGTTCATCTCCTCGAGCTCGCGCGCGATCGCGTTCGCGGTGTGCTCGCTCTCGGCGGTCAGCAGCTCCACGCCGCGCAGGGCGTGCCCGAGCCGCCCCACGGCGTTCAGTCGGGGCGCGAGGATGTACCCGACGCGGCCAGCGGTGAGCGGCTTCCCCTCGAGCCCCGCGGCGCGGATGAGCGCGCGGAGCCCGACGTTGCCGGTCTCGTTCAGCACCTTGAGTCCGTAGCGCGCGAGCACGCGATTCTCGCCGCGCAGCGGCGCGATGTCGGCGATCGTGGCGAGCGCCACGAGGTCGAGCATCCGATACACGAAGTCGTCGCGCGCGCCCAGGGCGCGGGCGAGGGCGAGCGCGATCTTGAACGCGACGCCCACGGCGGCGAGGTCCTTGTCGGGATAGGAGCAGCCGTCCCGCTTCGGGTTGAGCACCGCCAGGCACTCGGGGAGCGGGCCGCTCGGCAGGTGGTGGTCCGAGATGATGACGTCGATCCCCGCCGCGCGCGCCGCGGCCACCGGCGCGATGGCGTTCGTGCCGCAATCGCAGGTGATGAGCACCGCGGCACGCGCGGCGATGGCCGCCTCGACGCCCGCCATCGTGAGGTCGTAGCCATCCTCGAGGCGGCGCGGGATGAAGGGGATGGCGCGGCCGCCGAGGGTGCGGACGGCGCGGAGGAGGAGCGTGGTGGAGCAGATGCCATCCACGTCGTAGTCGCCGTGCACGAGGATCGTCTCGCCGGCGCGCACGGCGCGCGCGAGGCGGTCCGCCGCGACGTCGAGGTCGAGCAGCCCCGCGGGATCGTGCAGCTGATCGAGGCGCGGCCGGAGGTAGCGCTTGGCCGGCTCCACGGCGTCGTAGCCGCGCTGACACAGCAAGCGGCAGAGCGGCTCGGGGAGGCGAAGCTCCGCGGCGAGGGCGCTCACCGCCGCCCGCTCCGGAGGCTCCGGCAGCACCCAGCGGGCGTGAGGACGGGCTCGTGCGGTGGGTGCGGTCACGAGCGAAAGTTACCCGTCCCTCTGGGGGGAGACAAGCATCGAAGGCGCGCGCGCGGGCGCGCGGTCGTGCGCTACGCCGATGCGTAGAGCAGCACGCCGCACCCCTCGCACACCTCGATGGACCGCCCGGCGGCCATGACGTTGCGCCGCTGGAGTGGGATGGCGGTGTTGCACCGTCCGCAGGCCGTGCCGCGCAGCGGATAGAGCGCGTTCGCGCGCTCGCGTCCCCGGATGCGCTCGTACTTCGTGAGCACGGCGCGCGAGACCTTCGCGGCTGCCGAATCGCGCTTGCCGCGCGCCACCGCCAGCTCGCGCTCCAGCTCCGCGCGGGCGGCGGCCAGCTCCGCGCGCTGCGCCTCCTGCCGTCGCTCCACCTCGACCAGCTCCATCTCCTGCAGCTCCGCCGCCTGGCGCAGATCGTTGATGCGCCCCGAGAGTGCCTGCAGGTCGCTCTCCTCCTGCGCCAGCACGCGTCGCGTGAGATCGATCTGCGCCATGGCGGCCGTCGCCTCACGCGCCTTCCGCACGGCATCGAGCGCCGCGAGGTTGCGATCCTGCAGCGACCGGTGCTCCTGTACCTTCCCCGCCAGCTCGCGCCGCTTGCGCTCCTCCACGTCCGCCGCGGCCTTCGCCTTCTCGATCGCCTCCCCGATCGCGTTCCGCTCGCGGTCGAGCGTCTTCTCCCGCGCGTCCAGCTCGCGCAGCCGCCCCTCGATCGCCGCAATCGCCGTGTCGTCGTCCTGCAGGGCCAACAGAGCCACTAGATCTGGATGCACGCGCCCTCCTCCGCTGTGGTCAATGTCCGCTGTCGAAGCTCTTGAACCTGCCCGCGCCGAGCGCGGTGAGATCGCGCTGTAGCCGCTCCTTCTCGCGCGTCAGCGCGTCCTTCTGTTCGTCCGGCGCGATGTCCAGCAGCCCATCGATCTCGCGCAGCCGCCGGCGCAGCGGCGCGCCGCGCAGCCTGGAGATGCAGCCGGCCACCGTCCGCGCCACATCGTACTCCTCCGGCACCGGCTTCTCCTGGAGCGCCTGGTACAACGGGCGCGTCTCCTCGGGAAGCCTCGCCGCCACCGCCTCCGCGTCATCCTCGCCGGCGCCCAGGAGCGCGGCATAGACCGCCCGCAGCGCGGCGTCGTGCAGATCCTCGGGCCCCACCTGCTCCGCCACCTCTTCCAGCATCGCCGGACGGTGCACGAGAATCCAGACGAGCTCTCGCTCCACCGGCGGCGTCCGCCGCGGCGGCGTCTCCCTGCGGTCGTCCTCCGCCCGCGCCATCGGGCGCGATGACGGCCGCGCCGCGCCTTGCATCGGCGCGCCCGACTGGCGCCGCCCGGGCTCCCCCGCCTCCTCCGCGCCGCGACCCGCGCCCAGCTCCCGCAGCAACACCTCGCGGGAGACACCCGCCGCCTCGCTCGCGCGCGAGAGATAGATGTCGCGCATGATCGGATCGGTCGTCGCCCGCACCGTCGGCAGCAGGCGGTCCAACGCGCGCCGCTTCCCTCGCAGATCCGCGAACCACCCCGCGCGCTCCAGCAACTGCACCTTCCGCTCGAACACGTCGATCGCCTGCCCGAGCTGCGCCTGCAGCTTCTCGCCGCCGAACTTGTCCACGAAGCTGTCCGGATCCTCGCCGTCGGGGAGCGTCACCACCTGCACCGCCATCCCGTGGCGCAGCAGCTCGTCTCCCGAGCGAAAGGTCGCCTTGAGCCCCGCCTTGTCGCTGTCGTACAGCAGGAAGGCGTTCGTGGTGTAGCGCCGCAGCAGCGCGGCCTGTCCCTCGGTGAGTGCCGTGCCGAGCGGTGCCACCACCCAGTCGAAGCCCGCGGAGACCAGGCGCACCACGTCGAAGTAGCCCTCCACGATCATCACGCGATCGTCGCGCCGGATCACGTGCTTCGCCATGTGCAGCCCGTACAGCAGCTTGGCCTTCGAGAACACGGGCGACTCGGCGGAGTTCAGATACTTCGGCTCGCCGGGGCCGAGCAGGCGTCCGCCAAAGCCGACGTGATTCCCCGCTACGTCAAGAATGGGGAAGATGAGCCGGTTGCGGAAGCGGGCCCGCAGCTCGCCATCCTCCTCCCGCCGCACGAGCACGCCGGCTTCCACCATGCGCTCGTCCTCGATCCCGAGCGCGTTGAAGTGGGCGCGCAGCGCATCCGGATCGCGGGGCGCGAACCCGAGCCCGAAGCGGTCCGCCACCTCGCGCGACACGCGACGCAGCGCCAGATAGTCCCGCGCCTGGCGCCCCTCCTCCTCGTCCCACAGGAGCGTGCGGAACCAGTCCGCTACCGCCGCGTTCACGTCCCACAGCGGCTGTCGCGGATCGGGACCCTCGCGCCGGCGCTGCACCTCCTCCACGGGGATCCCCACCTTCTCCGCCACGTAGCGCACCGCGCCCGGCCAATCCATGCCGAGTCGCTTCTGCAGGAAGGTGAAGACGTCGCCTCCCTCGTGGCACACGAAGCAGTAGTAGATCCCCTTCTTCGG
>CAMLEQ010000115.1 GCA_946479015.1 uncultured Gemmatimonadota bacterium
GCGTCCTTTGGTGGTCTAGCGACCAGGTCCCACACCCTCCCACATCCCACCCCCTACCGACTCGCCGCCAGCAGCTGCTGTCCTGCTCTCGTCACCGCGATCGCCCGCAGGTTCGGCGTCCAGATGCTGACGCGGTCGCGGCCCCCGTCCTTCGCGGCGTAGAGCGCCTCGTCCGCGCGTGAGTGCAGGTCCTGGATGATGTTCTCGTCCGGCACCCGATCGGACACGAGGCCGATGCTCACCGTCACCGGCACGCGCCCCGACACCCCCTGGAAGCGCTGCTTGCGCACCTCCTCGCGGATCCGCGTCGCCACGCGGAAGGCGCCCGCGGCGTTGGTGTTCGGGAGGAGGAGCATGAACTCGTCCCCGCCCGTCCGCGCCACCACGTCGCCCGTGCGCGCCACCGTGCGCAGCAGCTCCCCCACCTCCTGGATCACCGCGTCGCCGGCGAGGTGGCCGAACGTGTCGTTGATCTGCTTGAAGTAGTCCACGTCGAGCGCGATCAGCGCCAGCTCCTGCCCGCTCCGCGCCGCGCGCGAGATCTCGCGCGAGAGCTGCTGCTCCAGCCCGCGCCGGTTCAGGCACCCGCTGAGCGCATCGGTCAGCACCAGGTTCGCGAGCTGCGAGCGCACGCGGTTGTAGGCGCGTCCCACGTGCGTGATGCCGTCCGGGTGCGTGTCCGCGCTCAGGTCGTACTCGCCGGAGAAGTCCCCCTCCTCGGCCCGCTCGAACAGCGACACGAGCCGCGCCAGGCGCCACTTGAAGTTGCCGTAGTGGAGGATGAACGAGCCGGCGGTGAGCGCGAACACGGTGAGCGACCACAGCTCCTGCGACCAGAGCAGCGGGGCGCCGTCGTCCTTCGCCTTCAGGATCATCGCCACGTAGCCGAGCATGAGCGCGGCGAGCGCGGACCACGCCAGCGACCGGCCGTAATAGAATTCGGTGAGGTGCAGGATCGCGAAGCCGAGCAGCAGCGCGCGGTCGTAGTACTCGGGCGGCACCACGAGGTAGGTGATCCCGAACACGAAGAGCACGTCCGCCATCACGGACGTCGCGACCATCCACTCCTTCGCCACGGCCGTCCGCCGGACGCCCACCGACAGCGCCACGTGGAGCGCGATGTAGCAGAAGACGGTGACGATGCCGAACAGCGGCAGCGCCGCCCCCTCGATCAGGAGCGCCACGCCGATCGACATCACGAACAGCGCGAAGCCGACGCGGAGCCTGCTCTGCCAGAGCAGGACCTCGGCGTTCGACTGCTCCGCGGTGTGGGATGGGATGTGTTGCGACGAGTGGGCTCTGGGCATCGGCGACTCTATTCGAGAGTGTCGCGCGATGGGGCCGATGCCTGCGGGAACGGACGCTCCGCCGGGGATGGTGGAGCGAGTCACCTTCGGCAACCGGACGATCTCCCGTGGGAGATTCCTGGCTTTGCGGCCCCGCCTCGCGACGGGTGTGCTATTGTCGGGTGATACGACTGATCGGTTGTGCCGGTGGGAAGAGCGAACGGCGTGCCAGCCGCGGCTGCCACCCTCAAACCGTTACGAAGCAATACATTGCCGCGTTCGGTGCGCCAGCTCACAATGCGATTCCATGCGGCGAATCGCGAATATCTGGACAAATGCGAGAATTCTAATGAGACGCGACCAAGGCGCTCGCTGCGGTCATCGCGACCGCCACCCTGGTCCATTTCGTGCTACCCATCACGTTCGCGCCGGCTGACGCGGAGATCCCCGGTCGACGCCCTGACCGTATCGCCCACCGCTCGTGTCCGAATCGGCCAACGACACCATCCAGCTCGCGGCCGAGCCGCGCCCCGACGACCTACGCATCACGCGGCTGCGCGCGCTCCGCGGCCCGAACTACTGGCGGCTCGCTCCCGTCATCGCCTGCGACGTCCGACTCGGTGCGCTCGAGGACCTGAGCTCCGCGGAGCTGCCGGGGTTCGCCGATCGTCTGCTCGCGCTCCTCCCGTCGCTGCGCGAGCACCGCTGCACGCGCGGGCTCCCCGGCGGCTTCGTCGACAGTCTGTACGAGGGGACGCACCTGCCGCACGTCCTCCAGCACGTCGCGCTCGAGCTGCAGGCGCTGGCCGGCGGCGAGGTCTCCTTCGGGCGCGTGGTGCCATCGGGGGACGAAGGAGTGTGGTGGGTGATCGTCGAGTACGAGGAGGAGGAGGTCGGGCTCGCCGCCGTGCGCCGCGGCGTGGAGCTGCTGCGCGCCTGCATCGCGGGGCGCGGGATGGACATCGAAGCGATCGTGCGGAGCCTCCAGGAGCTGCACGAGGAGGTGCGCCTCGGTCCCTCCACGGCGGCGATCGTGGAGGAGGCGCGGCGTCGCGGGATCCCGGTGCGCCGGCTCAACTCGCGATCGCTCATCCAGCTCGGCCTCGGCCGCAACCTGCGGCGCATCCAGGCGACGATGACGGGCGCCACGAGCGCCATCGCCGCCGAGATCGCCCAGGACAAGGCGGAGACCAAGCGCGTGCTCGAGCGCATCGGCCTCCCCGTCCCCGGCGGCGCGGTGGCCTCCACGCTCGGCGAGGCGGTGGACATCGCGCGCGCGCTCGGCTTCCCCGTGATCCTCAAGCCGCTCGACGCCAATCACGGGCGCGGCATCTCCACCTGGCTCGCGGACGAGGCGGCGGTGCGCGAAGCGTGGCCGCTCGCGGCGGCGGTGTCGTCGCGCGTGGTGGTGGAGCCGCACGCCGAGGGGAGCGACCATCGCGTGCTGGTGGTGAACGGGAAGGTGGTGGCGGTGGCCGAGCGGCTCCCGGCGCACGTGATCGGAGACGGCGCGCGCGCGGTGCGCGAGCTGATCGCCGAGGCCAATCGCGATCCGCGCCGCGGGCGCGGGCACACGCGCACGCTCACGCGGCTCCCTGACGACGAGTTCACCGCCGAGTTCCTCGCCCGCAGCGGGCGGTCGCTGGACACCGTTCCCGCGCCGGGGGAGCGGGTGTGGCTGCGCCCCACGGCGAACCTCTCCACCGGCGGCACCTCCATCGACCGCACGGAGGAGATCCACCCCGACAACGTCACCGCGTGCGAGATGGCCGCGGCGGCGGTGGGGCTCGACATCGCGGGGATCGACGTGATCACCGCGGACATCTCCGTCCCCTTCCGCGAGAACGGGGCGGTGATCATCGAGGTCAACGCCGCGCCGGGGATCCGGATGCACACGCACCCCACCGACGGGACGCCGCGGAACGTCGCCGCGCCGATGATCGACATGCTGTACCCGCCGGGCGCGCCGGCGACGATCCCGGTGATCGCCGTCACCGGCACGAACGGGAAGACGACGACCACGCGCCTGATCGCGCACCTGTTCCGGCACACCGGAAAGTCGGTGGGGTTCACCACCACGGACGGCGTGTACCTGCACAATCGGCTCGTGATGGAGGGGGACATGACGGGTCCCTTCTCCGCCAACATCATCCTCTCGAACCCTACCGTGGACGTGGCGGTGCTCGAGACCGCGCGCGGCGGGATCCTGCGCGCCGGGCTGGGCTTCGACGAGGCGGACGTGGGGGTGGTGCTGAACGTGAGCCCCGACCACCTCGGGCTCGGCGGGATCCACACGCTGGAGCAGCTGGCCGAGGTGAAAGGCGTGATCGCGGCGGTGGTGAAGCGCGAGGGGCACGCGGTGCTGAACGCCGATGATCCGCTGGTGTACGCGATGCGCGAGCGGACGGTGGCGGACGTGGTGCTCTTCTCGGCGCGCGACGACGGCGACGTGCACGCGCACGTGCAGGAGCACGTGGCGCGCGGCGGGATCGCCGCGGTCATCGAGGGGGACACGTTCGTGATCCGCCGCGGCCGGCTGCGAATTCCGATCGCCGGCGTGCGCGAGGTGCCGCTCACGATGGGCGGCGCCGCGCGCTTCCAGCTCGGGAACGTGCTCGCCGCGATCGGCACGGCATACGCGCAGGGGCTGCGCTACGACGCCATCCGCGCCGGGCTGCTCTCGTTCTTCCCCTCTCCGTCGATGACGCCGGGGCGGCTCAACCTGCTCCGGGTGGGGGACGCGCGCGTGCTGGTGGATTACGCGCACAACGCGGCCGCGGTGACGGGGCTCGCGGAGCTGGCGTGGTCGATCCCGGCCGCGCGGCGCATCGGCGTGGTGACGGCACCGGGGGACCGGCGCGACGAGGACATCCGCGCGGTGGGGCGCCTCGCGGCGCGGCTCGACCGGGTGATCGTGAAGGAGGACGAGGATCTCCGCGGCCGCGAGCCGGGAGAGGTGACGCGGCTGATCGTGGCCGGACTCCGCGAGGGCGGGCTGGGCGAGGAGCGCATCGAGCGGATCGCCGACGAGCGGGCCGCGGTGACGCACGCGCTCGACGAGCTGCGCTCCGGGGACCTGCTGCTGGTGCTGGCGGAGAGCGTGCCCGACGTGCTCGCGCTGGTGCACGCGCGGGCCGGAGGCGCGACGCAGTGAGCGCGGTGAGACTCCCCGATCCGGCCGCCGAGCTCCGCGCGACGGCGCTGCGAACGGTGCGCGGGGTGAACTACTGGTCCACGCGTCCGGTGACGCGCCTGGATCTCGCGGTCGGGGCGTACGACGAGATCTCGTCCGCCGATGCGCCGGGGGCGACGGAGGCGCTGTGCGCCACGCTGCCGGGGCTCGTGGAGCACCACTGCAGCGTGGGGGAGCGCGGCGGCTTCATCACCCGGCTGCGGCGCGGCACGTACGCGCCGCACATCGTGGAGCACGTCGCGCTCGAGCTGCAGTGCGCGATCGGCCACGTGGTGGGCTACGGCCGCACGCGCGGCGGGGACGCGCCGGGGGAGTACACGGTGGTGCTCGAGCACCGGCACGCCGGCGTGGGGGTGCGCGCGGCGACGCTGGCGCTCGACATCGTGCGTCGAGCGTTCGCGGGGCGCGCGAGCGCGGTGGCCGGCGCGCTGACGGAGCTGCGCGCGATCGCCGCGTCCCCGGATGTGCCGCGGCCGGGCCGGCACGTGTGGTGCGCGATCACCGGCGGTGCGGCGCGCGCCGAGACCGTTCGCGAGGTGGCGCGGCGCGGGCTCGGCGCGCTGGGGGCAGGAGTGGACGTGGTGGACGTGGCGCCGGCGCGCATCCTGGAGGAAGGGCTGCCGTACGCTCGCTCCGAGCTCGCCATCATCCTCGACGCCGAGCCGGTGGACGTGCCGCCGCGCTACCGCGAGCGCGACCGCGCGTGCCGGCTCGTGGCGACGCTGGCGCACGCGGTGCGGCGCGGCGGCGTGGTGGTGCTGCCGGCGGGGGAGCGGGACGTGGCGGCGATGGCGCGGGAGGCGGGGTGCCAGGTGGCATGGCTGGCGACGGAGCGTGCGCCCGCTCCGGGTGACCTGCGCGGCGCATGGGCCGTCGCGCGCGTCGAGGGCGGACGCATCGTGCTCGAGCGCGACGGCGCGCGAGTGGACGGCGGCGCGCTGCGCGGCGACACCCCGCCAGGCGCGCAGGCGGCGGCGGCGCTGGCGTGTCTCGCGCTTCGCGCGCGAGACACGTGGCCGGCAGTGGAGGCCGCCGCCGATGCCTGACGAGCCACGCGATCGGGGCGCGCGGCGCCGGCGGAGCGACGAGCGCGCGGGGACGCTCGTGCTGATCGGCGGCGCCTGCGACCCGCGCGGCCCGGCGCTCGGCGCCTTCCTCGACCTCACCGGAGCGCGCGACGAGGGACGCATCGTCGGCTTCACCACCGCCTCGTCGAGGCCGCTCGAGTCCGCGCGCGCGTGGAGCCAGGACTTCGCGCTCGCCGGCGCGCGGAACGTGGAGCTGCCGATCGTCGATCGCCGCGACCGTGCCCAGGACCCACGCATCGCCGAGATGGTGCGCGAGGCGCGCGGCATCTTCCTCGGCGGCGGGGACCAGGTGAAGCTCGTGTCCACCATCGCCGGATCGCTGCTCGGCCACGCCATCCGCGATGCGTTCGCGGCCGGAGCGGTGGTGTGCGGCACGAGCGCCGGCGCGGCGGCGCTCTCCGAGACCATCCTCGCCGGCGGCGAGCTCGGTCTCGATGGCACGCCGGTGCCGCTGCATCTCGGGCCCGGCCTCGGGCTCCTCCGCTTCTCGTCGCTGGTGGACACCCACTTCTCGAAGCGCGGCCGCCTGCAGCGCCTCTTCCGCCGCGTGGCGGAGAACCCGGAGCTGCTCGGCCTCGGCATCGACGAGGACACCGCGTTCGTGGTGCGCGGCCACCTCGGCGAGGTCGTCGGCACCGGCGCGGTGACGTACGTGGACGGGCGCGACGTGCGCTTCGACAACGCCAGGGAGGCGCTCGCCGATGGCACGCCTCTCACGCTCAGCCACCTGCGCGTGGGACTGATCGGCGCGCGCTACGTGTTCAATCTCCGCGAGCGCGAGCTCGAGGTGCTCGTGCGCGCGGAGCGCGAGGAGCTGCCGACGGTGAAGAGCGCGGGCGCGGCCTGAGCGCGCCGGCGCCGGCCATCAGCCCCCGGTGCCGTTGCCGCGCTTCCCGCGCAGCTCATCCTCCGCGGCGAGCCAGTCATCGAGCGCCGCGCCGGGCGCGCCGCCACGCTGGAGGTACAGCTCGTACGCGCGCCGCTGGATCTCCGTGTCGGGCACGTCGCGCCGCTCGGGTGCGGGGCGATCGCCGGCGAGCGTCTGCCCGCCGCCGACCTCCTGCCCCGCCGCGGTCCCTTCCGCCGCGGTCCCCTCACCACGTCCGACGTTCTGCGCGCGCTGCGCGCGCGATCCCCGCTTCCGCGGCGTGCGCTTCGATTCCGACTCGCTCATGGTGCCTCCCATGTATCGCGCTTCCGATGCGAGCGTGCTCGCACCGGGCTGGTCTGAGAAAAACGGAGCAGCGCTCCGACGCCATCCGCTTCCGCGTCGAGGAGCCGCGCCGCATCGCCGGTGACCACCTCCACCGCCGCGCGCTCGGCGATCGCCGCGCGCAGCAGTGTCTCGCCCTCGTCGGAGCTGCGCTCCAGGAAGCCCGGCGTCACGTACAGCCGCCGCACCGCACCCGCGTCGAGCGCACGGTGCGTGGCGTCGGCATGCGAGGTCCCGTGTCCGCTCGCGAGCCGCTCGAGCAACGCCCGCACCTCCACCACCTGCTTCCGCTGTTGCAGCTCGGTCGCCCCCCATGCCGCCCGCTCCGCGATCTCGGCCTCCGTGGACGCGATCTGCAGGGCGGGGACCACGAGCACCCGCTCCGGCGGCCGCACCGACAGCGCGGCGCGCGCCTCCCGCGCGGCGCCCGGCGTGCCGCCGAGGAGAACCCATCCGCTCTCTCCGGCGAGGCGCGCGAGCCGCGCGGCGACATCACGCATCATGCGTGCTCGCCCGGCGCGATGCTCCCGTTCGGCCGCATCCGTGCCCGTGCTTCCCCGCGTCGGGGTGTGGAAGCTCCGGCGCGGCGGGGTGCCCATGTGGCTCGGCGGCTCCACGTGCGCGTGCGCGTGGATGCTCCCCGCGTGCTCGAGCGTCGCGCCATCGTAGCGATAGAGCCGCGCCGAGCGGGAGTCCACCACCGCGACCACCGCGTGCCGGCGCTCCGCGAGCGCGCGCACCGCCGGCGTGAGGCGGATCCCCGGCTGGTAGTACACGCCGAAGGCGACCCGCCCCGGCAAGTCGTCCGCGCGCTGCACGCCGTCCGCGGTGACGAATGCCACCCACCCCGGCGCGCCGAGCGTCCCCGCCACCGGCGCGGTCGCCCCGCGCAGCGCTTCCGCCGCGCGCTCGAACGCCGCGCGATCCGCGTGCGTGGCGTCGTGCCGCGTCTCCGCGATGCGATCGAGCGCCGCGTCGAGCGCTACGCGCCAGCTGGCGCGCGCGGCCGGGTCCGCCACGCGCGCATCCAGGTACACGCTCAGCACCGGGCGGCCGCGAAGGGCGCGCTCCAGCGCCATGAGCTCTCGCTCCGTCAACATGCCGAACCTCGTCATCATGCCACCGTGGGGCACGATGCGGTGAGGCCGCTGTGGTGTCTGTCGGGGAGATTGCGCACGACGGGCGCGGAAAGCGCCCACGCGATGGGACCGGCGCGCGAGCGCGCGCACGGCAGCCGCGTGGCGGAAGGGCGTCCCCTCCCGCCACGCGGGCGGGCTCAGCTCCCGCTCTTCCGGTGGTGGCTGCTGCTACGGCTCGACGAGCTGCGTCCCGAGGAGCTGTGGCTCGAGCTGCGCGAGGAGTGCTTGCGTCCGGAGCCCGACTTCTTCCCTCCGCCGGACTGCTTGTTCACCGTCGCCCAGGCCCGGCGCTCGGCCTCGTTCTTCGACACGCCGCGATCCTCGTAGCCTTCCTCGATGTGGTGCGCTTTCCGCTTCTGCTTGTTCGTGTACGCGGATTTGTCTCCACGAGGCATGTCCCCCTCCGGTAGCTGTTCCATGCCGAACTGCTCGTGCACGTGAAGGGTGGCAGAGACCGTGCCGGTGGGGACGCTGGAGGGGGGCAGCCTGATGCGCCCGCGGCCACGCTCCCATGGCAGGAGCGTGGCCGCGGGCGCATCACCGCTCCGGAAGGCGCTACCTCGCGCGCTGGATCTTCGGCTTCGCGATCCGGTTCTTCTCGTCCACGAACACGAGCTTCGGCTCGAAGTCCTCGAGCTCCGTCTCCTCGTAGTCGGCGTAGCTGATCACGATCACGTGATCGCCCGCCGCGCCCAGGCGCGCGGCGGCGCCGTTGAGCTGGAGCGTGCCGCTCCCGCGCTCTCCCTCGATCACGTACGTCTCCAGGCGAGAGCCGGTGTTCACGTTCACCACCTGCACCTTCTCGAAGGGGAGGATGTCGGCCGCGTCCATGAGATCGCGGTCGAGCGTGAGGCTCCCCTCGTAGTGGAGATCCGCGCCGGTGAGGATGGCGCGGTGGATCTTCGACTTGCACATGGTACGGCGCATCGGTTCGTTCCTGGCTGGCATGCGAAGGGCGGCTCGCGCCGCCCGGGATCTCGTTCTCGGTGAACGCGTCGACCCCTGAAAGATACCCCGGTCCCGCCTCGGAGGGATGCATCGCGGGCCGGATCGCCCTCCGGCCCGCGCCGGCGCGCCCTCACGCCGCCGCGACCGTGCGCAGGTCGCTCGTGCAGTGCGGGCAGCGCGTGGCCGCCGCGTCGATCGACATGCGGCAGAACGGGCACGTCTTCATCGCCGGCGTCGCCGCGGCCGGGGTCTCCTTGATGAACAGCTTGCTCAGCCGCCACGCCACGAAGCCGATGATCAGGAAGTTCAGCACCGCGCTGGCGAGGTCGCCGACGCCGAACTTCATCGATCCCACGGTCCACGTGGCCGTCCTCCAGTCGCCCGACGGCGTGAACGCTCCCACGATCGGCATGATCACGTCGTTCACGATCGCCTGCACCACTGTATTCAGCGCCGCTCCCACCACGAACGCGATGGCCAGCGCCAGCGCATTCTGCTTGATGAGAAACGCCTTGAACTCGCGCCACATGAGGGCCTCGCTTGTAGGGGTCTGACGCCAAGCTCGTTCCCCAGGCCCTCCGGGACAAGAGTCAGAAGCGCGACTCCAGGTACAGGTCTCCCCGCCACCCGCGGTCGGGGTGGATCCCTCGCGCCAGATCGAAGCGGATGAGCCCGTCGAAGAACGACGCGCCGACGCCCGCGCCGCTCATCGGACGCCCGGGGTGCGCCCAGTCGCCGCGCGCGCCGGCCCACCCCAGGTCGAAGAACAGCACGGGGCGCGCGGTGATCCGCCCGTACGACAGCTCCGTGCGCCCGAACCAGTACGCGTCCCCCGCCATCTCCCCGGCGATCTGCCCGCGCACGGTCTGCCCGCCGCCCAGGTACCAGAGCCGCTGCGCCGGCACGCGCCCCGCCGACTGCCCGGGGCGCGGCGGGGGCGGGGCGCGCCCGCCGCGGGGGAGGCGGGGGGGCCCGGTGGGGGCGTGCGCGGGCCGCCGGGAGAGGGAGGG
>CAMLEQ010000116.1 GCA_946479015.1 uncultured Gemmatimonadota bacterium
TTCTCGGCGAGGAAGCCGTAGCCGGGATGGATGGCGTCGGCGCCGGTGATCTCGGCGGCGGCGATGAGCCGCGGAATCTTGAGGTACGAGTCGCGGGCGGGGGCGGGTCCGATGCAGACATCGTCGTCGGCGAACCGCACGTGCAACGACTCGCGGTCGGCCTCGGAGTAGACGGCCACGGTCTGGATCCCCAGCTCGCGGCACGCGCGGATCACCCGGAGCGCGATCTCGCCACGGTTGGCTATGAGTACTTTCTTGAACATTCGCGGGTGGTTAGCGGGCGGAGCGGCGTCGCGCCGCCGGAACGTCGTCAGCCACCGATGTCTCGCTGGAAGTCGTCCCAGGAGGTATCGCTCGAGCCTTCCACGCCCTGGACGCGGAGCGCGAACTCGCTCGGGTTGCTGGCATAGAAGAGGGCGCTCTCGTACGAGATGCAGCGCTTGGAGTACCAGTGCATGAGCGACTGGTCGAAGCTCTGCATCCCGTACTGCACGGTGCCTTCCTTGATGAGGTCGGGGATGTTGAGCGACTTGCTCATGTCGCGGATCTGGTCGCGCACCGCGGCGGTGTTGATCAGGATCTCGCTCGCCGGGATGCGTCCCGGCCGGTCGGAGCGCGGCACCAGGCGAAGGGAGATCACCGCGGCGAGCGCGCTCGCGAGCATGAACCGCACCTCGGCCTGCTGGTGCGGCGCGTAGAACGAGATCACGCGGTTGATGGTCTGCGTGGCATCGGTGGTGTGCAGCGTGGAGAACACCAGGTGCCCCGTGTCGGCCGCCTTGAGCGCGACCTCCAGCGTCTCGATGTCCCGGATCTCGCCGATGAGGATGACGTCGGGGTCCTGCCGGAGCACGCGACGCAGCGCCTGCGCGAAGCTGCCGGTGTCGGCCCCCACCTCGCGCTGGTTGATGCTCGAGTTGATGTCGCGGTGCAGGAACTCGATCGGGTCCTCCACCGTGATGACGTTGGCGTGGCGCTTCTCGTTGATGTGCTGGATCATCGCCGCGAGCGCCGTGGACTTGCCCGAGCCGGTGATCCCCGTGACCAGCACGAGGCCGCGCGGCCGCATCGCGATCTCCTCCACCACCGGCGGCAGGTTCAGCTCCGCGATCGTCTTCACCTGGTACGGCACCGCGCGCAGCGCGTACGCGATGGTGCCGCGCTGCTGGAAGACGTTCACGCGGAAGCGCCCGATCCCGGGGACGCCGATGGCGAAGTCCGCCTCCTTGTGCTCGGCGAACTCCTTCACCTGCTTCGGCGTCATGAGCTGCTCGGCCAGCCCCTTGAGGTCGTCGGGGCGCAGCGGCGGCAGGTCGAGTACGGACAGGTCGCCGTGGATGCGCAGCACCGGCGGCCGCCCGACCTTGAGGTGCAGGTCGGAGGCGTTCTGCTGGATCATGCGCTGCAGCACGGCCTTGAAGTTGAACGTCGCCTGCGCCGGAGCCGCGGGATCCGCCGGGGCGGGCGCGGCGCTCGGATTAGCCATTGGGATCGATCCGGAAGAGGATCTGTCCGTACTCCACCGGGTGCGCATCGCCGGCGGGGATCTCGCGAACGACACCGGAGTATTCGGACTCGATCTCGTTCATGATCTTCATCGCCTCGATGATGCAGAGGATCTGCCCCTTCTCGATCCGGGAGCCTTCCGTCACGTAGGGCGCCGCGCCCGGCTCGGGCGCCCGGTAGAACGTCCCCACCATCGGCGACTTCACCTCGAGGAGCTTCGACTTCGGCGCCTCGGGCGCCGGCGCCGGCGGCGCCTCGCTCGGCGCCGCCACGCCGTCGGCCGGCGTGAGGCGGGGCGCCACCGGCGCGGGGATCATCGCCGGCATCGACATCGGCGGCGCTACCTGCACCGCCCCGCGCTGCTGCGGCGTCTTGGAGATCCGGATCTTCATCCCCTTGTCGGACGAGATCTCGATGGAATCCACGCTCGAGCCATCCAACAGCTCGACCAGCTTCTTCACATAGCGTAAGTCGATCATAGTCGTGTACGAGTGATCTCTGCGGGCGTCACGCGATCTCCATCAGCTCGCGCGGAAACGTCGTGAGGATCCGTGGACCATCGGGCGCGAGCACCACGTCGTCTTCGATGCGCACACCGCCCCAGCCGGCGCGATAGATGCCGGGCTCGACGGTGACCACGGCGTTCGCCGGGAGCGGCGCGTCCGCGGTCTTCGCGAGGCGCGGCGCCTCGTGCACCTCGAGCCCGATGCCGTGGCCGAGGCTGTGCCCGAACGCCTCGCCCCAGCCGCGCTCCTCAATGTAGCGCCGCGCGACGGCGTCGGCATCCCGGCCCCGCATCCCGGCATGCACGGCCGAGGCCGCGCGCTCGTTCGCGCCGCGCACCACCGCGTGCAGGTCGCGCTGCTCGTCGGTCGCCCGCCCCACCACGAAAGTGCGGGTGATGTCCGAGCAGTAGCCGTCCACGATGGCGCCGAAGTCGATGAGCAGGAAGTCCCCCCGGCTCACCGGGCGCGCGCTCGCGCGCGCATGCGGGAGCGCGGCGCGCTCCCCGGCGGCGACGATGGTCTCGAACGGGAAGCCGGTGCTCCCCTCCTCGCGCAGCGCGCGCTCGAGCGCGCCGGCTACCTCGAGCTCCGTCATCCCCGGGCGCACCTCGCGCACCGTGCGCGCCAGCGCGCGCTCCGCCACCCCCGCCGCGGCCGCGATGCGCTCCACCTCCTCGGGGTCCTTCCGCTCGCGCAGCGCTTCCACCAGCTCCGTGGTGGGGCGCCACTGCCACCGCGCCCCGCCCGACACGATGCGCTCGAACTCGCGATACAGCAGGTGCGCCGACTCGAAGCCCACGATCTCCACGCCGGGGAGCTCGGGGAGCAGGCGCCAGAGTCCCGCCCACAGGCTCTGCCCCTCCACCACGATGCGGGCCGCATCCCCCACCTCCTCGCGCACCTGGGTGGCGTAGCGGAAGTCGGTGATGACGAGCGTCTCGCGCTCCGCCACCACCGCGATCGCGCTCGAGCCGGAGAAGCCGGTGAGATAGCGGATGTTCGGGAGGCTCGTGAGCAGCAGCGCATCGAGATGCGCGGCGCGCAGCGACTCGAGGAGCGCCAGGCGGCGCTCCGCGCGGCGGTCAGCCACGGGACGGAGCCAGCCGGGCGACCAGCCCCCGGAGCGCGAGCTCGTACCCCACCGCGCCGAAGCCGCACAGCACGGCCACGGCCCCGGCGGCGAGCGCCGAATGCCGCCGCTCCGGCTCGCGCGCGAAGATGTTCGTGAGATGCACCTCGGCGAACGGCAGCTGCACCGCCGCGAACGCATCGCGGATGGCGAGACTCGTGTGGCTGTACGCGCCGGCGTTGATCAGCGCTCCCTGCGCGCGCCCGCGCAGCGCGTGGATGCACTCCACCAGCTCCCCTTCCCCATTCCGCTGCGCGAACTCCACCTCCACTCCGAGCTCCGTCGCGACGGAGCGCAGGCGGCGCTCGATGTCGTCGAGCGTCTCGCGGCCGTACAGCTCCGGCTCGCGCGTGCCGAGCAGGTTCAGGTTCGGGCCGTTCAGGATGGCGATGCGCACTACTTCTTCAGCCCTTCGAGCCAGGCGTGGAAGAGCTCCAGGTCCTTCTCGCCGGTGTCGTCGCTCTCCGCGGCCGCGTCCGCGTCGGCGGCGGGCGCCTCGGCGGCCGCGCCGCCCTCGCCGCGCGCGAAGAACTCGTCGAACGACACGTGCGCCGCGGCGCGCGGCGCGCCGCCCTCGCCGCGCGGCCGCGCATCGCCGAACACATCGGAGAGCGACAGCGCGTCGCTCGCGGCGCGCGCGGGCTGGCCGGCGATCGCCCCCTGCGGCGCGCCGCCGCCGTTGAAAGCGGCGGCGAGCGTCGCGGCGGCCGCCTCATCGTCCGCGCGCACGTCCCGCGCGCCGAACAGCTCGGAGAGCGCCCCCGCGGCCGGCACGCTCGCCACCGACACCGGCGACGGCACCGCCACATCGGGCGCGGCGGGCGCCGCGTCGGCCGCCGCGTCGTACGCCGCGAGCTCCGGCTCCGCCTCGGTCGCGTGCCCATTCGCATCGGCGGCGACCGTCCCCTCCGGGGGGCGGCGCGAGGCGAAGGGCGCGAAGAAGGCGCGCATGCTGCGCGGCGCGCTCGCGCCATCCCGCGCGGGCAGGTCGCCGCGCTCCAGATGCGCGATCCGCTCGCGCAGCGCGGCGTCCGCGGGGCGCTGCGCTGCGAGCTGGCGGTAGATCTCCAGCGCGCGATCGGTGAATCCCTGCTGCAGGTACAGCTCCGCCATCGTTTCCGTCACGAAGACGGCGGGCGCACGCTCTTCCCGTATCGCGGGCTCCGGCTCGCGCGCGGGGGGCACCACCGGCGCCGCCGCGCCTGCCGGCGCGGGCTCCGTGAAGGCGAGATCGACATCGGCGAACGCATCCGCGGCGAGCGCCGGCTCCTCCATCGCCCCCGGCTCCGCGCCCCCGAGCTCGTCCGCGCTCGGGAACTCGAGCTCGTCGAACGCCATCACGTCCGCGACCATCGGCTCGGCGGCCGGAACGGGCGGCTCGGGCGCGGCGCCGGTGGTCTCGGAGACTCCGAGCGCGTCCAGGTCGAGATCGAGCGGCTCCGGGGCGGCGGGCGCCTCGGGCTCGGGCGCGGGGGGCATGGCCGGCGCGGCCGGCGCGAACGCCGCGATGTCCGGGAACGCCGGCGACAGCTCCAGCACGGGGGGCTCGGCGGAAATCATCTCCGGCGCGGCGGGCTCCGGGGCGGCGTGCTCCGGATGGATGTCGTTCCAGCTCACCGCCTCGTGCGCCCTCGCGCCGGCGGCCGGCTCCATCGCCCGCAACTGCTCGGCGATCTCTTCGTTCTGGGGATCAACTTCGAGGAGGCGGTGGTACCATGCACGGGCCCCCTCGTCGTCGCCGGCCTCGCGCGCGATGTCGCCGAGCTGCCGCAGCGCGATCAGGTTCTCGGGATCCAGACCGAGCGCGGTCTCGAACGTGGTCCGCGCCTCATCGAGCTGTCCGCTCTCGAACAGCGCCTGCCCGAGCACGATGTAGCCGCTGATGTACGTGGGCTGCAACGGCACCTGCTTGCGGCACATCTCGATCGCACGGTCGAGGTCACCCGACTTGCGATACTCGTTGGCGAGTCGCGCGAACACTCGGCGCGGGTTCTCGGCGAACTGTTTTTCGAGATCTTCGATCAGGGCGGAGTTGGTCATTCAGTGCCCTCGGGAAAGCCGCCCGGCCCAGGCGGCGGAAGAGTGCTCAACATACATCTCCCAGACGATTCAAGTCAATCGGAAGTGACATTCTGCCTTGCTTTTACGCGCCGGGGCCCTCTACATTTCGAGGCTCGCAGTCTCCCGCCGCTCACCCAAACATCAGACAGCCAGGAGTAAGGCCACGTGCTGCAAAGCATGCGCAGCGCCGCCAAGTACATTTGGTGGTTCGTCGTTCTCACTTTCGTCATCGTGTTCGTCTTCGCCGAGAACTCCGGCCTGACGGGTCGGAAGTCCGTCACCCGCGGGACCGCGGTGGGCAGCGTCAACGGCACCGACATCACGTACGACACCTGGCTGCGCTCCCGGGAATCACGCGTGCGGGAGGCGCAGCAGCAGAGCCCCACGCCCCTCACGCTCGACGACGAGCGGCGCGTCGAGGACGCCACGTTCAACGACCTGGTGAACGGCATCCTCCTGCAGCAGGAGTACAAGAAGCGGGGCATCACCGTCTCCGACGATGAGATCCGGCAGGCCGCCGTCCAGCAGCCGCCGCCGCAGTTCCTCCAGGATCCCGAGTTCCAGACCGAGGGGCAGTTCGACTTCCAGAAGTACCAGCGCTTCCTCGCGAGCCCGATCGCCAAGCAGTCCGGCGTCCGCTACCAGCTCGAGCAGTACTATCGCACCGAGCTCCCCCAGCAGAAGCTGTTCGAGCAGATCGCGTCCTCGGTGTGGGTCACCGACGCCCAGCTCTGGCGCGTCTGGCAGGACACGCACGACTCCGCGCAGGTGTCCTTCGTGCGCTTCGCGCCGGACTCGATCCCCGATTCGGCCGTGCAGGTGAGCGAGGCGGAGATCCAGGCCTACTTCCAGCAGCACGAGAAGGACTTCGGCGACCGCCCGGGGCGCGCGGTGGTGAGCATCGCGATGGTGCCCCGTACAGTCTCCGCGAGCGATTCGGCGAAGGTGCGCGCCCACGCCGAGCAGCTCCGCAACGAGATCCTCGGCGGCGCGAAGTTCGAGGACGTCGCCAAGCGCGAGTCTGCGGACTCGGCGTCAGCGGTGCAGGGCGGCTCGCTCGGCCGCGTGACCCCGGGGCGGTTCGTGAAGGAGTTCGACAGCGTCGCCTTCGCGCTCAAGCCGGGGGAGATCTCGCAGCCGGTGCTCACCCGCTTCGGCTACCACCTCATCAAGGTGGACGAGCGCAAGGGCGACACGATCACCGTGCGCCACATCCTGCTCCGCATCCAGCAGAGCGACTCCTCCGCCGCCGTGAGCGACCGGCGCGCCGACTCGCTCGCCCGGGCGGCGAGCACCGACAAGCCGGCGCTGTTCGACAGCGTCACGAAGCAGCTCGGCATCCAGGTCGGACACGCCACCGCCACCGAGGGTGAGCCCCTCACCTGGAACGGCCGCTACGTGCCGAGCGTGAGCGCGTGGGCGTTCGGCGCGAAGCCCGGCGAGACGAGCGACCTCATCGACTCCGAGGACGCCTACTATCTCGCGCGGCTCGACTCGCTGCAGCCCGGCGGCAAGCCGACGCTCGCGGCGCTCCACGACGACATCCGCCAGACGCTGATGCGGGAGAAGAAGGTGCAGCTCCTCGTCCCGAAGGCGCAGAAGGTCGCCGACGCCGTGGCGTCCGGAAAGACGTTGGAGCAGGCCGCGCAGAGCGTCGGTGCCACGGTGACGAAGAGCCCGATGTTCGCGCGCACCACGCAGGTGCAGGGACTCGGCCAGGCCAACGAGGCGATCGGCGCCGCGTTCGGGCTGCCAGCCGGCTCCGTGAGTGGTCCGGTGAGCACCACGGATGGCGTGTACGTGCTCCGCGTCGATCGCCGCGTGAGCGCCGACCGCGCCGCCTGGGAGAAGCAAAAGACGCAGCAGCGGCAGGCCTACCTCCAGCGGCTCCGCCAGCAGCGCGTGCAGGACTACATGCACAACCTGCGGGAGAGCGCGAAGGTGGTGGATCACCGCAAGGAGATCGAGCAGCTCAACCGGCAGGCGGCCGGCTGATGCCGCGTCAGGCGGCCGCCGCCAGGCGGCGGCGGCCGCCGCGGGATGCGACGAAACACGAGGGGGTGCGGCGCGCGCCGCTCCCCCTCGTGTTTCGTCGCACGTCTCTCATCGCACCGCGACGGAGCTCACTGCATGAGCCGCTTCGGCTCCGGGCGCGACTCCTCGGCGCGCTGAGGCGGCGGCTCCGGCGTGCGTAGCCGGTCCCGGTCGTCCCGCGGCTGGAGGTCGCCGGCAACGGAGCTCTGCACGTCGTTGATGCTCTTCTTGAACTCCCGGATCCCCTTCCCCATCGAGCCCGCGATCTCCGGAATGCGCTTCGCGCCGAAGAGCAGCAGCACGATGACGAGAATGATGAGGATCTCGCCGAAACCCAGATTGCCGATACCCATGTATCCCTGCCTCTCTTAAAAGAGCGATCTCGCGATGAGGTACGCCACGAGCACACCGAGAAGGCTCAACAGTGAGACGTCCAGTGCGACGGGCCCGATGGCAAATTTAACGATGATCAGGTCAATGGACAGCGGCCCGAGTGACGGGGTGACCCCCGATGTGAGAAATTCCTTCACCGCGCCTGCGGGGAGGAACTTTCGACTCACCTGCGTGAACACCCCTCCCACGATGAAGCCGATCGCAAGCACCAGGGCGTGAAACCCCGGCCGGTGCTTGGAAGATCCACGCGCCATCACTGGCTCCGGTCCATGACGTAAGCGATCGCGTCCCGCAGGGATCCGAGCACGGCCGTGTCCGGTAGTCCCGCGAGCGCCTCCTCCGCGGCGTGCGCGTACTCCTCACCGCGCCGCCGGGCATAC
Source organism: uncultured Gemmatimonadota bacterium (assembly GCA_946479015.1). Next base: position 8,010 of record CAMLEQ010000116.1, read on the forward strand.
TCGAGTCCTCCATTCTCCTGCACGATCTCCATCACCCGCTCGATCTGCGCGTCCGACGGCTCCGGCTCGTCGAACAGCTCCTCCACCACGCGCCGGCTCCCGGCCGGCATGGTGCGGAGCGCGGCGATCAGCGGGAGCGTCACCTTGTGCTCCCGCAGGTCCAACCCGGTAGGCTTCCCAGTCACGGCCGCGTCCGCCGTGTAGTCGAGCAGGTCGTCCGCCACCTGGAACGCCATGCCGAGCTGGAGGCCGTAGCGGGCCATCGCCTCGCGGTGCGCCCCGCCCCCCGCCACGGCGCCGATCTCGCACGCGGCGGAGAGCAGCGATGCGGTCTTCGCGCGAATGAGCGCCTCGTAGTCGTCCTCGGAGAAGCTCAGCGCGTCGAGCGCGGTGAGCTGCCGCATCTCGCCCACGGTCATGTCGTTGGTCGCATCGGCGAGCACCCGGAGCACGTCCAGGTCGCCCAGGCGCACCAGCTCCACCACCGCGCGCGAGTAGAGGAAGTCGCCCATGATCACGGAGATCTGGTGCGTGAAGAGCGAGTTGATCGTCGGCATTCCGCGCCGGAGCGTGGAATGGTCCACCGAGTCGTCGTGCACCAGCGTGGCCAGGTGCACCAGCTCCACCACCGCGGCGAGCGCGGTCGCGCGCGGCTCCGGACGCCCCTCCACGGCGCTGGCGAGCAGCACGAGTGTCGGACGGAACATCTTCCCCTTCATGAGCAGCAGGTGGCTGTTCACCTCGTCGATGAGGGGAAGCTGCGCGGTGACGATCCGGCGCAGCTCGTCCACCACGTGCGCCAGCCGGTCGTGGATGGGTGCCTGGATCTCGCTCAGCGTCGGCGTCAGCGGCGAGCGGGCGGACAGCGCCGCGCTCATCGGACGCGCGCCTCCACGACGGCCAGCCGGTCGCCGATGTCGCGGAACTGGATGTCCACGGCGAACACCCGCTCGTAGAAGCGGAGCGCGTCCTGCCAGCGCTCCAGCGCTTCGGATGCATACCCCAGCAGATACAGCACGCCCACCAGCATGTCGTCTGTCGTGGTCTTGTCGTTGAGGGCGCGTGACAGGATGGTCAGCGCGATCTGGTGCTGCCCCTTCTCGACGAAGCACTGTCCGAGCGCTTCGTACGTGCGAACGCGCTGCTCCGTCCCGCGCAGCGCCTTCTGGAACTCCGAGATCGCCTCGTCGAGCAGCCCCATCTCCTTGTAGGCGATCCCCAGGTCGTAGTGGCTCTCGTGGTCGGTCTCGTCCACGTTCGCCGCCACGCCCTGCTTGAACATCGTGAGCATCTCGGCGAAGTCCACCTGCTCCTGGTCCTGCGGCTCGCCGACGTCCACCACCATGCGGGTGCTCTTCTGGCTCTCGTCCTCGCGCAGCCAGTCGGCGAGGTTCACGAAGCTGTCGTCGCTCCCCGCCGCCGGCGCCGGGTCGCGATCGGCGCCGCGGGGCACCGGGGCGTGGCGCGGCTCCGGCGACGGCACGTCGGCTGGCACGGCCTGCGGCGGCGCCGGAGGCGCGGCGGGCGTGGGAGCGGCGGGGGGCGCCGACCGAGCCACCGGGCGCAGCTCTGGTGGCGTGGGGAGACGCGACTCGCTGCGCCCCAGCGACTGGAGCGCCGCCAGTGCGCGCGCCTCGTCAGGCGCGAGCTCGAGCACGCGACCGTACACGGCGCGCGACTTGTCGAGCTGGCCGCTGCGGAACAGCGACTCCGCCAGCGCGAGGTAGGCATCCACGAGGCGCGACTTGTCGTTCGCCCGGACCGCGTACTCCACGCGCTTCTGGTGGTGGCGAACCTCTCCAGGCTCCACGAGGATCAGCTCCTCGGCGATGCCGCTGGCGCC